>CAXBJE010000137.1:0-7965 GCA_963975525.1 uncultured Owenweeksia sp.
CGCGATAATACCAACCGCAGAACGTATGTGGGTATTAATGTGCGTGGCCGCGATGTAAAAACACTGGTAGAGGAAATCCGCGAAAAGCTGAATGCTCAACTGGAATTACCGCCCGGTTACTACATCCGCTATGGTGGTGCTTTTGAAAATTTGGAGCGCGCCACCGAAAGGCTGAAACTAGTGGTTCCCATTGCGCTGGCCCTCATTTTTGTACTCATCTTTTTTGCCTTGAAATCCTTAAAACAAAGTGTCATGATTTATCTGGCTATACCTATGGCAGCCATTGGTGGTGTGTTTTCACTTTGGCTCCGTGATATGCCCTTTAGCATTTCAGCCGGGGTTGGTTTTATTGTGTTGTTTGGAGTGGCCGTGCTTAATGGGCTGGTGCTCATTAGCGGCTGGAATGAGCTGAAGGAAGAAGGTGTAACCGATTTATCGGAGCGCATAAAACAAGGTGCCCGCAGGAGGATTCGACCAATTTTATTAACGGCCCTTACAGATGTGTTGGGCTTTTTACCGATGGCACTGTCAAGCACCGCTGGCGCTGAGGTTCAACGCCCATTGGCTACGGTGGTAATTGGTGGTTTGCTTACCTCTACTTTGTTAACCCTGTTTGTGCTGCCCATACTCTATAAGTGGATGGAAGAAAGAGAGAGTAAATCTGTTTTGCCAAAAACCGCCTTAGCGGGAATAATGCTTGGCTTTATCTGTTTGGCAGGAAATTCTGCCATGGCTCAAAACGTTGAACAGCTACCAATCATTAGTATGCAAGAGGCGATTGAAAAGTCAACCACAAACTATCCGAGGTTGAAAGCCGCACGGCTAGAGGTAGAACAACAAGAATCCTTAAAGAAAACTGCCTGGAACCTTGGTAATACACAGGTTTATACAGCTGGTGAAGAAATTAGTCAAGGTGGAAATGGGGTATATACTACTATTGGTATTCAACAACAGAATATTGATGTGTTTGGGGTTGCTCCAAATCTAAAGGCCCAAAAACAAAGGGTGGCTTTGGCTGAATCTGCTTTAGAGTTAAATGAGCTGCAATTGCAACAGCAAGTGAAGATGGCCTATGCCAACGCCTATGTAGCCCAGCAAAATCTTCAATTGTTTGCTCAGCTGGACTCGGTGTATCGCAATTTTGAAAAAGGGGCGAAGCTGAGGTATGATCTGGAGGAAACATCCAAACTGGATTATCTGGCGGCAGCCAACCAGGTAAAGCAGATTGAGTTGCAAAAACAACAGGCCGAGTATGATTATAGCTCAGCTTTGTATCGCCTTAACCTTTGGCTGGTAAGTGATACGTTTTACACTGTATCTCCCGAAAAGGGAAGTTGGCTAAACCCAAAGTTGAGTAGTGATAGCCTTGCAGATCATCCATTGCTACAAGTGGCCCAAAGGCAGGTGGAAGTGGCAAATGCCGAGCGAAAATCGGCAAACGCAGCTTTTTTGCCACAGCTCAATGCCCAGTATGGATTGCAGGAGATTAACGGCCAAAGTGGTTTCTACCAATACCAGGTGGGGATAAGCATTCCCTTGTTTTTTATGCAGGAGCAGGGCCGGGCACAGGCGGCCAAAATTGGTCAGAAGATAGCTGTGCAGGAATTCCTGCAAACGCAATATGAGGTAGCGGCAAATTATCAGGCTCTTTTACAGGAATACAACAAGTGGTTGGCTTCGTGGCAGTTTTATGAAAATGAAGCCTTGCCCTTAGCGCGCGAACAGCGAAAGGGAGCCATACTGGCTTTTGATGAAGGGGCCATTGATTATGTCACTTTTATTCAAAACCTAAAGGAGGCCGTGCAAATGGAAGTGAAGGCCCGAGAGGCTTTGCAGCAATATTTACAATCTAAATTTCAGCTCGAGTTTTACCTCGGCTCAACAAATAATTAAACAAAGGCACAATGAAATTCAATATAAAATCAGTTTTAAAAATGGCGGTGTTGGCGCTAAGTGTGGCCTCTTGTGGTAACACGGATGAACATTCCCACGAAAGTGGCGGGCATAGCCATGGAATGGCAGGTCACCATGATGAACATGAGGACGGAGCCGTACACTTCTCGCAAGAGCAGTTTGAAGCTATGAAAATGCAGGTGGGGCCAATTCCTGTAAAAAACCTTTCGCAGGGAATTGCGGTAACAGGAAAGCTGGAAGTGCCGCCACAAAACGAGGCGGTAGTCACGGCCATTTTCGGAGCCAATATTTCGAGCATTAAAGTAATTGAAGGTGATGATGTAAAGAAGGGGCAAGTGCTTGGATATATGTCGCACCCCAACCTTACCCGCTTGCAAAGTGAGTATATGCAGGCCTACAATCGGTTTTTGTTTTTGGAAAAAGATTACACGCGCCAAAAGAAGCTTTATGAGGGAGAGGTGGCTTCCGGGAGGGGAGTTCAGCAAACTGAGTCGGACTACAGGGCTGTACAAGCCCAAGTGGCGAGTTATGAATCTCAGTTACGCCAATTGGGATTAAATCCTTCTAAAGTAGGCTCAGGTGAGTTTTACGACCAAGTGCCTATTACCAGCCCTATTGAGGGAGCCGTGAGCAAAGTGAATGTGAAGACTGGCCAGTTTGTTCAGCCCGAAAAAAGCCTTTTTGAAATTGTGAACGTACACCACATACATGCAGATTTTATGGTGTTTGAGCGAGATGTAACTAAAGTGGAAAAAGGCCAGCGAGTTCGCTTTACGGTACAAACCATACCTGATATGGAGTTATACGCTAAAATTTATTCGGTAGGCAAAAAGTTTGAAGAAAGCCCAAAGGCTGTGCATGTGCATGCCGAAATAGAAAACAAAACCGGTAAGTTGTTACCAGGTATGTACATAACCGGGCAAATTCTATCAGACAGTACCACAGGCCTGGCTTTGCCTGAAGCTGCTATTACCCGCGTGGAAAATGAATATTTCGCTTTTACTGCCGAAAAAGAAGGCGAAAATGAATGGATGTTTACACCGGTGAAGGTAGCTGTAACCGGAACCTCCAATGGCTGGACATCAATTGAATTACTGGAAAAGGTAAAGGAAGGCGCTCAGTTTGCCCTAAACAACGCCTACTATATAATTGCAGAATTGAAGAAGGAGGAGGCAGAGCATTCGCATTAGGGGGAGCTAGGAGTTGGGCACTTCGGCTCAGCTCAGTTTGACAAGGAGTAGGGAATAGGGAGTTTGGAAAAACGCTGAGGTGAACGAAGGTATGGCTGGTCACTAGTATTTTGGAGTTGTTTACAGCGTAACCCAGCATAGGCTTTAATTCTGTTCTAATATTCCGTTATTAATAATATCATGCATTCTCCAAAACTTTCGGGAATTCATGAAATTCGGGGCGTTCTTTTTTGTACTCACAACATCATAAGAGAAAGCATAACATACCGTTTCGCATAGCTCTCCTAAACGTAGATGGATTGTGAGGGCTCTTAGATTATTGTTAATATCAGTGGTTTGAATTTCATATAAGTGGATGTAGTTTTCTGCTGTGTTAATGGAGGCAGTAAAACTTACAGTTGAAGAATCTGTAACGTCAAAGAATATGATTGATACCATCTGGGTCTCTTCATGAATATATACAAAGCCTTCCTTTGTTTCAAATTTGTAGGACTGGCCGAAAAGGGTTCCCATCGTGCAAATCAATGATATGATATAGACTTTCATTTGTTAGGCAATAGAGTTTGGTCGATTACGGGCGGCTTTAAGGAACATCATATTTCTAATTCTTTAAGGTTCACTTTATTCTATGGGTTCTGTTTATTAGGAGCGTAATTCCAAGTCCTAATAACATTCCTAAGCCCAAAGCAATAGAAGATTGGCCAATTTTAGAAGGAACTCCAAATGTCGTCTGTGACTGAATTATAATATTTACTCCTAAAGTTAGAAACATCAGACCATAGAAATCCACATTTGCTAAAGGATTACCGCTTGGTTTAAAAAGTGAATTGTTCCATTTGGGCCAGGATAACTTACCCTGTCTATTATTCTTTAAATAATAAACAGGTATCCCTATTATGGAAACTATAAAGTAAAATAGTGAGGGTGATATCAGGCCTTTGGGCTCAATCGGCCATCCGAAAACCCATAAAGGTAGGTTGGCGAGAACAAGTAAACTAAGTTTTATTAATCCGTGCATCTTCATTATTGGTATCAAAAATCAATACTTACTATCCCTTCTTTGCTTTACAGCTTGCTTTATTAGTTTGCCCAAATTTTTTTCTTTCTTCTTTCGGTCTTCTACCGATGTTTCAAAGTGAGATCTTTCGCGTTCCATTTTCCTGAAGTTGTTGTAGGAGTCTGAGTCAATTTCACCGCTTTCAACCGCTGCTAATATGGCGCAGCCCTTTTCATTGGTGTGGGTACAATCCTTAAATCGGCAATCACTTGCCAATTGCAGAATTTCATCAAAGGTGGCTTCCAGACCTTCCGAAGTATTGGTAATGCCCACTTCACGCATTCCGGGGTTGTCAATTAGTATTCCACCACCGTCCAAAACAATCAACTCTCTGTGACTGGTAACATGCTTTCCTCGGTCCACGCTTTCGCTGATGATGCCGGTTTCCATTACAGCAGTTCCTGTTAGGTTATTGATGAGCGTGGATTTCCCCACACCTGAAGAACCCAGCAGGCAATAGGTTTTACCTTTTGTAATGAACTTCTTAATGTGGTTTAGTCCGGTTTGCGATTGATTGCTTAAGGCAACTACAGGTACATCCTTAATACGCTGTTTTATTTGGGTAAGCAACGTTTGCAGCTCTGCCTCATCAATCAAATCAATTTTACTCAGAATGATGATTGGTGCTACTTTAGAGGTGTTGCAAATGGTTAAATACCGCTCCAATCGGTTGATATTAAAATCACGGTTTACGGATTGTACTATCAAGCCAAAATCAACATTGGTGGCAATTATCTGCACTTGGGCCGACTTACCCACCGCCTGTCTCACTAAAGTGGAGTGCCGTGGATAAACGTGATGAATCAGCGCCTTGTTTTCTTCATATTCGGATATAGCCACCCAATCGCCCACAGCAGGGAAGTCATACCGGCTTTCGGCCGTAAACCTGAGGTTACCGATAAGCTCTGCGTCAAATTCATGGGTTGAAGTTTTTACCTCATACCGGTCTTTGTGTTCGGAGATTACACGTCCAACTCCAAAACCCTCAAGGCTGTTGTCTTGTCCGTATTGCTCCAGGTCTTGGGTATATCCTAAATCTTCAAGTGTCATAGCTTTTTGATAACGTAATTAATTCGCGTCCTTTTGCTCATCTATCAGGCGCTTCTCCCTTTCATATTCATTGTTTAGAAAATCAATAATCAACCCTACAATACCTATTGGGAAGGTTTTGATTTTAACGTTTCTATAAAAAACAGAACATTCTTCTCCTTCCGGGAGGTCTTTATTACAATCAATCTTCATAGGGTACTCTTCTCCCTGATATAGTTGTGTGTAATGGAAGTTGGAGCTGTCGTTTGTGAAATAGCAACTTGATTTGTTTCGCCCTGCATTTAAAAAGTCTGAATAAATGTAGGTTGTGTCCACGCTATAGTAGAAGCTATCAACTCTGGTTTTATAAATAAAGTGCACATTATTGATTGACTCCCATTTCCCCACCTTTTTACCATTTATATACCTCCCACAGGTATATGAATCCACGTATGGTCCTATTCCTAATTCATCAGGTTTCTCTACCCGATTATACTGCTCAACATAATATATCCACCAGCCTTGTTTAATCCCATTGCTATCCGTACAGTTTATTAATTCTGGAATTCCACCCTGAAGCATGTTAAACAGAGTGCAGTCAAACGTTTGGCAATTTTGAGAATGGCCAAGATGGGTCATGAAAACCAAGAAAGTAATTAGGAGTCGTTTGAGCATAGAATATTGGTGGGCTTTTGTTTTAAAGTTAAGCTAAACATTTTCCTTTGACTTGTCGCCTACGGGATTGGACGCGATACAACAAACATCCAATAAAAGGAAAACAAACAGCCTAATACAAATAGGACCCGCCTCAGTCCTTTTCCCCAAAAGGGGAGTTTGAAGTAATAGTTAAGCAAAACTTCAGAAGCCCAACCAAAGGTGTACAAAATGTTTGCTCCAAATAAGAAAAACAGAATTATGAGAAATGGGCTGAGGGTTGAAATCCCATTTGGCACATCACTGCGTAACAAGGGTACTAACAAACCTCCCAGTAAAGGGAATGCGTTGTAAATCAACCTCTTTCGTTCCCACCAACGGATGGCTTGATAAATTTCAGTGATTTTGTTCATTAAATCTCAAACATAAGTTGGCAAATGCCACATTCATCGATTTGGGCTGTCTTGTTGAACCTTATGGCTTTATAAATGTCGTCCATTTCATTTGGCGAAAGCCTGCGTTTACATCTCAAAATGGGACGAGTTAGCCCGTTAAAACGACCAGGTATTAGTGTTATTCTTTTTGGAATCTGATCTGAATGAAAACTGAAATAAACCGTATCTTTTTTAAAAGCTGTGTAAAATACTATGTAGTTTGTGTTTCGTGGTAGCTCAACCAAAAGAGAATCGAGAAACTCTGGATTTTGATATTCTTTAAGAATATTTCCATCAAGATCTAAAAATGCAAGTTCCAGAGTTGGTGCAGGTTTTAGCCAATCATTTAGAGTGATAATATTTACTATATACTTTGACGAGTCTAAATATTGAGAAAATGAATTTCCTGTATCTGCCCAATTGATGGATTCATATTCCATGTATTGATAGGCTTCTGTAGATGGCACGTTTAGCCTGTAGCCATATTTGTAAACGCTATCAGGGCGTAATTGGGCAGTTAAGTCTAAACCCAACAGGAGCAGAGTGATGAGAATCGATTTTGAGATTGTATTCAAAAGCTGAGGTGATTAATGATTATATTTTTATGTCAGCAATAAATCTAAACCAATTATTGAAAGTGCAGAAAGGTCATCCGTTGGTTTACTAAAAGGGGTTGTTGGACTAAAAAGTGAGTTTATTGTTTATCAATAAATATTTGTTGATATTTGGCAAGTCATTTAAATCAAATCTCATCATGGAAAGTAAATCACGTACCCAGTTGCTGCTTAAAATAATGTTGATTGTAACTTGGGTAGCCTTTATTGGCTTTATGATACGGGCGGGGACAATATTGGTTTTATACGCACTAAGCTTAGTGAACCCAGAGGCTTCCATGGATTTTTACGAGGGGCCAACCTTATACAGTTTGTATCAATATGGTTTTTGGACTTTCAGTGTAGCAGTGGCATTAATGACTTCCGTTCCTATAATGAATGCGCTGATTGCACATGAGGTGATTAAGATATTAACCCAGTTTAACCTAAGTAGCCCATTTACCATGGAAGTAGCACAACGGTTGCAAAAGGTGGCTGCTTTGGCTTTGGGTATCTGGATTCTCAATATTATAATCAACATACATAGTGGTGTAACAATTGGTGTGGCGGATGCAGCTTATAAGCAAGATGCTGATCCCGGGGACTATACTTTGATTATGGCCGCACTGCTATTTATCATTTCTCAAGTATTTAAGCGCGGGGTAGAAATGCAAACCGAAAACGACCTAACCGTATAAGTATGCCCATTGTAGTAAACCTTGATGTAATGATGGCTAAGCGAAAAATGTCATTGAATGAGCTTTCTGAAAAAGTGGGACTTACACTGGCCAATCTTTCCATCCTAAAAACAGGAAAGGCCCGGGCCATCCGCTTTAGCACTTTAGAGGCTATTTGCGAAGTATTGGACTGCCAGCCAGGAGATTTGTTGGAGTTTGAGGGGGATGAAAGTTGAATTCTGAAATGTTTTTATAGCTCTCTGAGCAATCCCTCCAAATCCAACCTCTTGGTATACATCTCCAAACTACCGTCTTCCTTTTTTGGCCATTCATTGGGTGGTCGGTCCCAATATAGTTCTACACCGTTACCATCGGGGTCATCTAAATAAAGGGCTTCTGAAACACCATGGTCGGCTG
>CAXBJE010000138.1:0-7962 GCA_963975525.1 uncultured Owenweeksia sp.
CAAATCTCAAATCATGAATGTCCAGAGGGCCTGTATGGTAAGTTGCTCTTGGCATATACAAGGCATCATACTTACCTGGTGATTTTGGATAATGAAGTGCCAAGTCTGGCGAATTTTCAAAACTGATAATCTGGTTTTTGCAGGCCAGTGCCATGCTATTACCATCCTCGCTAAGCGCGATTCCCATAGGTTTTTCAAAATTCCTGGGTAGTTGGATTAAGGCATTTTCATCTTTGGCAGAAATAAAGATCAGCTTACCTGCCTGGTAGGTAGAAATAGCCAAAGTGCAGCCCAACCGAAACATTAATTCGGGAACCTGGGGAGTGTATTGTAATGTAAATGGCGCGTGTACCTTTGGTGAACCGTGAGTTTGCATAGTGTACAAAAAGGCGATAAAAATAAACCTTTAGCACACTTGACAATGTTAAAATTGAAAGGGTTGCCCCACCATTAAGCTAGTGAAGCCTCTACCACTTCACTACTTCCGGGTTTTCACCCAGATAAACCAATACATTGTCACCATCGGTATAACCCATTTGAGTTAGCAGATTTCTATAAGAGTCCAGCTGCTCTCGATGTTTGGAATGCACAACACCGGTTTTATAATCAATAATGTGGGTTTGGGTTTTACTTACAACCACCCTATCAGGTCTTGCAGAAAGATTTCCCGGAATAAGTATTTCCTCCTCATTAATTATCTCCAGCCCCTCTGCATAATATTCGGCCAATACCTGATCTTTTACCAGTCCACGTATCACAGGGCTTAATTCTTCAAATTCCTTAGTGGTAATGGCTCCTCTGGAAAGGTTCTCTCTCAATATTCCTTCAACATCACTTCCACTATTTACCTGGGCCATCAGGCTGTGAACCTTCTTTCCATAGGCAGTCTCCACACTTTCCCCATCAACCCAGTTTAGGGGAGCGTCAATTGAGATTTTAACTTTTTGAAACCAATGTCCACCTGCATATTGTCCGAGTTCCGGTTTTGGTTCTACATTTTTATTTGCACTTTCCTCCAAATTCATTGGGGAGCCAAATTCCAGGATATTATCATCAAACCCCTTTTGTTTGAAATACTCTGTAATATATCTGGTGAACCTACCTCCCTCACCATGACGTTTTTTAGAGCCTATTATATAAAGCTCATCAACCGCTCGCGTAAAAGCAACATACGCCAAATTCAAATTATCCAGATACACATTTTCCTTATTGGTTTGATATAGGCTTTGATACTCATTAAAAGCATTGGTATCACCATTTAGCCCAACTCTTGCCACTGGCAAACCTTCAATGTTAAAATCCTCAATATCCATCCATGTAGCACTGCCACCCGGTTCTGATGTAGCCAACCAATCAGCAAACGGAACGATGGTTACCGGAAACTCCAGGCCTTTACTTTTATGTACCGTCATTAGGTTAACCGCTTCATTGCCTTCCGGCAGACTTATACTCTTAGTGCAGCCCTTTTCATCCCACCAACGTACAAAACCCGACTCCCCATCTCCTTTTTTGTTTTGATAGTCAACTACTTGATCCATAAAAGTGTGTAGGAAGGAATTAGTTTGAATCGGCAGATTAAGGATGGAAGCAATGCTATAAACCTTATCAACCAGAGACAATTCCAGCAGATGAGCCAACTTATACCCGGGCAACTTGGATTCAAAAAACTCATGGAGTTTAAACGCTTTGACATGGATTAGTTGATCCAAGAATAAATGCTTTTCAGCAAAACCCTCGCTTGTGACCCCGGCACTCCACAGCGTATTTAAAAAATCCCAGCGTACTCCAAAATCATCAGGCCTTACTAAAAACTTTAAAAAAGAGACTATGGCTCTAACATCAGCCGATTGGTCAATCATTAAACTGTCCGGACTCACAACAGAAACCCCATGGCCCAAAAGGTACTCGGCCAATACTGCTCCATCAGATTTGCGCCTTGTAATTATGGTTACATCACTTAAAGAATATCCACGAGAAACTGCGGAATTAATAATTCGTAAACACTCCATGCACTGCTCCTCAGCATAAGTGTCTTTATTAAACTGAAGCTGGTTTAAGTAAACATACCCTCCTTCCTGTCTTTCAACCTTTTGAGCCGATTCACCATAGAGCTCCTGGAAACTTTCACCTTCCAATATTTTACTGCTTGTTGTAAAAAAGTCGTTGTTAAATTCCACCACCTCTTTCCTACTCCTGTAATTTGAACCTAATGTTACTTTTTCCCGTGGGTATAACTCGCGAATGTCTTCTCCAATCCTTATTTTATTAGATGAATCAGAGTCGTTAGAGAGATTTACAAATTGAGAAACATCGCCCCCTCTCCATCGGTAAATGGATTGCTTACCATCTCCTACTATCATTACGGAACCACTGGAAGCCATGGCGTTACCCACAAGCGGGAGCAGGTTTTTCCATTGAAGCACTGAGGTATCCTGAAATTCATCAATAAAGAAATAATGGTATCTGTCGCCCAGTTTTTCAAACAAGTAAGCCGTTGGCTCCTGATCTAGTTTTTCGCTGATCAGTTTATTAAATTCCCCTATGGGCAGTCGGTTGGTTTCCTCCTTTACCAACTCCAGATTAGATTCAATCTCCGCCAAGGTAGCTAAGGAGTAAATGTCTTTTAGGATTTTACCAATAAGGTGGTATCGCGGGTAACCTTCAACTACCGTTTCTACAGCATTTGCAAGACCCTTCCTCAACTCATCGTCTATTGGGTCAAATTTTGGGGCAAGGTCTTTTGCTTTAGTTTTTGCGTAAAATGGTTCTCCATCTAAAACCTTAAGCACGGTATCATTTGGCGGCCACTTGTCATCGCTGCCATTTTTCAGATTCTCCAAATAGTTGTAAACAGTTCCTCTGCTAAAATCCATTTTCTCAATTCCATAGCGATGGACTAGATCTAACAGTTGCAAAGCTTGTCCTTTTAAGATAGACTCAAATTGCTTTTGCTCCTTTTTCAACTCCTTTCCCGCCTTCATCACTTTAGCGGAATCAAACCCCTTTAATTTCTTTAAAAAAGGAAGAGCAGCCTCATCAAACAGGTTATACCCCATTTTCTGCAGACTTTGCTCTGGTCGTGGAGACCGTCCCTCATCAAGCTTTGTATTAATAAACTCCAACAGCACTTTTGAAGTAGGTGAGTTTTCTTCCAGATCGGCCAGCATTCTATCAATAGCCTCTGATAGCATTTCCCCGCTATCCAACTCTACTTCATAATTACTGTTGAGCTTTAAGTCTTGGGCAAAACTCCGTATAAGTCGGTTGGTGAATTTATCAATAGTAGAAACTGAAAATGCGGAGTAGTTGTGCAAAATGGTGGTAAGGATATCTCCGGCCCGGTAACTTACTTTTTCAGGGCTCATGCCCAGCTCCTCTGCTAATTGAAACAGCATGGAGTATTCCTTTTCCTCAAGTTTTTCGGAAGTAGTGTAAGTACCCATTTGGCGAAGTTGAGAGACAATGCGCTCTTTCATTTCGTTGGCCGCTTTGTTGGTAAAGGTGATAGCCAACACCTCCCTAAACTTCATGGTATTTTCACTAGCCAGGCATATACTTAAATAGTTTTTTACCAGCGTATAAGTTTTGCCAGCACCAGCTGACGCATTGTAAACTTGAAATTTTCCCATCAATAGGCGACTTGTGTGTATTCTTACAATTGTTCAATAATACTGTTCTTTTTTGCCATTCTTTATGTGATCATCATAAAATTCTAATATCATAAACCTAAACGAAACGGGCGCGTTACCTTAGCGGAATTAAAATCAATCTTTAAACATAAAATCAAATTATTATGGCTTTTCAACTTCCCGATTTACCCTACGACAAAAGTGCTTTAGAACCTCATATTGATGCTACCACCATGGAAATTCACCATGATAAGCACCATGCCGGTTATACCAACAATTTGAACAATGCGATTGCTGGTACTGAATTGGAGAAAATGTCCATTGAAGACATCCTAAAAAATATTTCTCAGCATTCGGGTGCTGTTCGCAACAACGGTGGTGGATTTTACAACCACAGCCTTTTCTGGACAGTAATGAGCCCCGATGGCGGAGGCAATCCAACTGGTGCTGTAGCTGCGGCTATTGATTCTGCATTTGGTTCTTTCGACCAATTCAAGGAAAAATTTTCTAATGCTGCGGCAACCCGTTTTGGTTCTGGTTGGGCCTGGCTTATTGTAAAAGATGGTAAACTTGAGGTTACTTCATCTCCAAATCAGGATAATCCGCTGATGGATATTGCTGAAGTAAAAGGAACACCAATCCTTGGACTTGATGTTTGGGAACATGCTTACTATTTGAAGTACCAAAACAAACGTCCGGATTACATCAGTGCCTTTTTTAATGTGATCAACTGGGACGAAGTAAACAGAAGATTTGATGCCGCGAAGTAGTCACCTACTTTAATGGTAAATACTTAAAACCTCGCATTGGCGGGGTTTTTCTTTTTACACCTTTTTGATCCATATCCTATCTTCGCCCCATGCAATTGCCCCAAGGGAAAAAAATCTATTTCGCATCCGACCAGCATTTGGGCGCTCCTAATTATGAAGAGAGCCTAAAGCGCGAAAAACTCTTTGTACAATGGTTGGATGAAGTAAAACATGATGCCGCTGAAATATTTATTGTTGGTGATCTTTTTGACTTTTGGTTTGAGTATAAGCATGCCGTTCCACGGGGTTTTGTGCGGGTACTGGGCAAACTGGCCGAAATCTGCGACAGCGGAATTCCCATTCACATGTACACCGGGAATCATGACATGTGGATTTTTGACTACCTCCCGGCAGAAACAGGCGTAATACTGCACCGCATCCCCAATGAAAGAGAATGGAATGGCCAACAGTTTTACATTGGCCATGGAGATGGTTTGGGCCCGGGAGACCACGGTTATAAGTTCATCAAAAAAGTATTTAAAAGCCCTTTTCTCCAATGGTCTTTTGCTCGGCTTCACCCTAACTTTGGAATTGGTGTGGCGGATTACTTCAGTAAAAAGAGCCGTGCCAAAACCGGAGATAGTGATGCTAAGTTTTTGGGAGAAGAAAACGAATGGCTGGCTATCTACAGCAAGGAAATGCTGAAGAAAAAGCATTACGACTACTTCATTTTTGGACACCGCCATTTGCCATTGGACATTAAATTGAACGAGCGTTCACGTTACATAAACCTTGGTGATTGGATTAAGTACTACACCTACGCTGTTTTTGACGGAAACACTGTTGAATTGAAAGACTATAAACCCGAAGAATGAATACTGTAGAAGCCGTTCACGATATCCTATTTTCCGATCTGGAAACCTTAAGAGCAGAACTACTTGCCTACCCGCAAGAAGATATTGTTTGGAAAGTTTTACCAGGAACTACCAATAGTGCGGGGGTTTTGTTTGTTCATTTAACTCGCTCTCTTCGTCATTTTATTGGCAGCTCATTTGGCCAAAGCGGTTTTCTGCGGCAGCGTGATGAGGAGTTTTTGGTTAGAGATATTCCTTTAGCGGATATGATAGCCGAATTCGACATCATGATAAAAGAGCTAAAAACGGCTTTTGGAAATATAGACCCCAATAAACTAGACAACGATTTTCCGGTATCATGGCGTGAAGGAAAATTTTACCCCACACATTTTATGCTGATGCGGATGATTGCACATGTAAACTACCACATGGGGCAGGTGAATTATCACCGTAGGTTTTTCTCCACTGCCCAATGAGTTTGGTAACCATTTACAGCTTCGAAACTTCAGTTGAAGCCAATTTGGTGCGCACCAAAATCGAAAGTGAAGGCATTCCCTGTTTTTTGATAAATGAGAATTTTGCCAACCTAATGCCTCTCTACAATGTGGCTACCGGAGGTGTAAAACTTCAGGTAAACGACTACGATGCTGCTGAAGCCGTTGATATACTTAAAAGCTTTAGGAATGCACCCCTGTTAAATGAACAGGATGAAGAAATGAAGTGCCCCAAGTGTGGTTCCGTTAATATTTATAATGGATTCCGATCTGCAAAGAATGTGACAGGTTTCCTTGCCGCCATGTTCTCATTCCTTTTGGCCATTTATCCGTTCTATTCCAAGGTGGTTTACCTCTGCAGAGATTGTGGCAAGGAGTTCAGTGAGATTGAACAACATTAGCATTGATTGGTTAATTAGATAATCTATAAAACCAACTATGATGGACAATCAATATGACACCCTCTCACAGGCCGTTACCGAATTACAAAAGCGGGGATATAAACTGGATTTTAACCTAAAACCAGATTCTATAGAATGCCGTGAGCTTGATAAAAAATATAACCCCAGCACATTTCATATTGATGAGTTTCATCGTTTTGAAGGAATGAGCAATCCTGATGATATGTCTATCATTTTTGCCATAACCACTGCTGACGGTAGAAAAGGAACTCTGGTTGACGCCTATGGTACCTATCAAGATCCCATGACTTCAGAAATGGTGCAGAAAATGAAGATTCACTAAATCCTTACTTCTTAGGAAGCCTTAAGCTTAAGCCAATGGCGTGGTAGTTCATATTCTGCGTTACACCAACACCAAACGAATAGTCAAACTGCACGTCATCATTTATCAGGTAGGTGATTCCTGCATCGGCATTTAGCATGAATTCATCCATGTTGGCCAACAGTCCATAAGCTTCTACAAAAACACCAACTCTATCCGCAAGGGAGATAGACCAAATAAGAGAATACAATAAGTCGCCATTGCCAAAGCCCGCATAACTATGGCCCACATTATAAGACAATGAATGTTTTTGCGATAAAAAGTGAGTAACGGAAACTTTATTGATTGCCCCGAACTCCCCTCCAGAGATTCCTTCGGTACCTGTGGGTAACAAGATGTGAGAAATAATCGCGATCTCAGGGCGCTTCTCCTCACTTTGCAATACGTTTAGTTTAAATCCGGCCTGAAGATCACTAACGCCAAAAACCTTATTGGTTCCGGCACCCTCAACAAAAGTTTGTTGCAACTCCGGTTGAGTGATTAATCTCAATTCTAATCTATCCGAAATACCTAATCTTAACGCTACGGTTGGCAAAGCAAAGGTTTGCAGCCTGGTCGGTGCCAAAGCAAACGTGGAGTTTAGCGTTGTCTCAAAATCCTCAGTCATAAACGAAAATGCCGACTCTATTTGGAGTACACCCTTTCCAACTGTAGATGAAGCATCGGTTTGACTAGGCCTATCAGTAACAAGAGATTGAGAAAAAGTATGTCCGGCTACTAGAATCAGAAGTGGGATGAATATGTGCTTCATAAATAAGATGATGTTTCAATCCAGCCAAGATAGTTTTACTACTTACCTCCAAATCTATACTTAAATCCAATAAACCCACGAATACCTTGATTAGGTGCATACACGTAGCTTGGGTCAAAAGTAAGGGCATAGGGATTGTCCGCAGTTACGGTGGGGTTACCATTATTATCAAAAACTACATTTCTGTCAAATGGATCACCCGAGCGGGCAATGCTATTGGAAGGAGGAGTAAAGTTCATCAAGTTTTTAACCCCGCCATATAGCTCCCATTTTTTAGTTTTTGGCGCCCATGTTATTTGTATGTTTTGGATACTCCACCAGGGCGAGTATTCATCACGAGGGTCGAGCGGGCCCAGTAATGGCAGGCGCATGGGGCCATACAGGTTACCTGTATAATCAAAACTTAAATCTGCCTTATACCATTTATAAGAAACAGCCCAGGTTCCTGTCCACTCCTCTGTAAGTACAGGTCTGGATTTTGCGAACTCTCCATTTTCACTTACTTCATTGGTATAAATATCCAAATAACTAGCGCCTAATCTCAAATTAACGCCCGCAGGCAGCACAGCTTCAATGTTCAGGCTAACTCCCTGGCTTACCGAGTGCCCATCCAGGTTATCATAAACTATTTTGTTGGGGTCGGTATCATAATCAGGAATAATTTGATTGGTAAAGTAGGTATACCAGGCAGAAGCATCAAAA
>CAXBJE010000139.1:0-7960 GCA_963975525.1 uncultured Owenweeksia sp.
GTCCTAACCTGCACACTGCTTGTGTGTGTCCTCAGAGCCCAATCAGGGTTCCTTGCCACAAAAAACGTATCCTGCATATCTCTGGCGGGATGTTCTTCAGGAAAATTAAGTGCGGTGAAGTTGTGCCAGTCATCTTCTATCTCGGGCCCTTCACTTACGTTAAAACCAATTCTTTCAAAAATATTTACGATCTCGTTCTTCACAAGGTTTACCGGGTGTCTGCTTCCAAGTGATTCAAGGTGAACAGGTCTTGTTAAATCCAGCTTTTCGGCTAGCGTGTCAGATCCGCCTCCAGCAGCTTTTAGTTCTTCCACTTTAGCCGCAGCTCTTTGCTTTAAATCATTTAGCTCCTTTCCCAGGCGTTTCTTCAAATCTCCGGGAAGGGTCTTAAATTCGTCAAACAGGGCAGGTATTTTACCTTTTCTACCTAAGTATTTTATTCTAAAAGCCTCCACCTCTTTTTGTGCAGACTCATTGAAGCTTTCAACTTCCCTCAGGTATTCCTTAATTTTAGATTCCATAAAAAGGCGAAAATCCTTTCGTATTCGTTAATTACTATATTTGCTTTTGGCAAAGATGTGAATTATTAGTCAAACCCATGAAAAGACTCGTTACCGCGATTTCAGCTTCCTTACTGCTATGTGCAGGGGTGTTGTTGATGCCTTCTTGCGAAAAAGACAACTCAAAATACAAGCTTACAATCGTAGTAACAGCCAACGATACCGTTAGGGTACAAAATGCTTCTGTTAGGGTTTTTGCCCCTGTAAGCCCTACTTATGTTGATTACTATGATGCCACTGACGAAAGAGGCGAAACCCATTATACTTTTCTTAATAAAGTTGTGGTGGAGGTTATCGCCAACAAAGGGTCATTTAAGGGTTGCTCCTTTGCCGAAGTAAATCAGGGAACTAATACGGTATATATCGATCTTAAGCCGCATGGCAGCGATGATAACGGTTGCTCAACAAATTAATCATGAAGAAAGCTCTCTTATTTAGCCTGTTTGTGGGCCTGCTCATTTCTTGCGGAAAAAAAGAAGACCTTAATCCTGACTACCCTTTTACCATTGTTGTAAAAACTTTTGAGGATAGCACTCGCATTGCTAATATCCGAGTTGAGATTCTTGCGCCATCCAATTCCGGAGCATTTACTGAATTTTTTGAGGGTTGGACAAATGAGAAAGGTGAGGTACGCTTTGAATATGATAAAAATGCCGTGTTTACTGCACGCGCAACTCGTGGCTTAACTCCAATCACACACATTGGTTGTGCTGATGTAAGGCTTGAGCCCAACAAAGAAGTGTACAAAACAGTATATATCAGGCCTTATGATAATCAGGCCGGTGGATGTGATTACATCCGCTAATCTTCAAAATACTTTACAACTGCTTCCTTCATCAGGTAAGATTGCTCACCGGGCTTTAAAACCGGAAGACTTTCGATAATATCATAATGGGGCCATCCGTCTTCATCTCTACCGGTGTATTTATAATATCCATAAGGCTCCAGCAACCTACAGATTGCGATATGCATTAGGTTTATCTTTTCGTCCTTTTTAAACTTTCTCAGTCCCAAACCAAGCTCCTGCACACCTATCATAAAAATTATTGAATCTAGATCCATTTCTTCTCCATCGGCAAATTTTGCAGACAGTTCCTTCACAATTCTGAGCCACTTTTCCTTAAGTTCTTCCTTGTCCATTATTTTGAGACTACATTTAGCGCTTTAAACTTCTATTATTTGATTCTCCTGGATTTCATTTTACTGGCCCCACTCATTTTTGGTCTGGTTCGAGGGCTCTTCAATGGCTTAATCAAAGAGCTTGTGTCCATTGCCGCAGTTATAATAGGTGTCTTTCTTGCCTATAAGTATGCAGATAAGGTTGAGCTTTTTTTATCCAATTATATTAATCAGGACGGTGCTGCGCTCACAATTATCGCATACTTGCTGATTTTTGGTGTGGTATTGCTTATTGCTTTCGCTCTGAGTTTTTTGCTAACCAAACTTTTACAAGCAATGTCCCTTGGGTTATTCAACAGATTGTTAGGAGGTGTTTTTGGCCTTGGAAAATCGCTTCTAATTCTATTGGTATTCATCAACCTGGTTCACCCTTATGTTTCCTCTTCTGAGGAACTCGCAGCAGCTACATCAGGAAGTCAGGTATATCAAATCCTGACACACATGAATTCTTATTTGGAAATAATAATTCCAAAAGACATCCCTGAGGCTAATACAATTGGGTTGACCTAATCTTGGATGGCCTTTATCCCCGGTAGTGTTTTACCTTCCAGATACTCTAGCATTGCCCCACCACCGGTGGAAACATAGCTTACCTGATCTTCCATTCCAAACTTCTTTATTGCTGCTACAGAATCTCCGCCACCAACTATGCTAAATGTTCCAGCTTTTGTGGCTTCTCCAATAATTCTGGCAACCTCCTTAGTGCCATGCTCAAAATTTGAAAACTCGAATACCCCCATTGGTCCGTTCCACAATATGGTTTTAGAAGCCTTCAAAACAGTATCGAGTTGGTCAATCGTCTCTGGGCCAACATCCAAGCCCATCCATCCGTCTTCTATGGCATCAGACGGGGTAACCGTTCTTTCAGCCTCGTTATCAAATTTATTTGCATTCACAGAATCTATAGGTAGATAAACCTTCACTCCATTCTTGTTCGCCTTTTCTAATATACCTCGAGCCGTTTCTAAATAGTCATCCTCAACCAAGCTTGACCCTATCTTACCGCCCTGTGCCTTAATAAATGTAAAGGCCATGCCTCCTGCAATTATCAGGTTATCCAGCCGGTCAACCAAGTTTTCTAGTATGGCAATTTTTGAAGAAACCTTGGCTCCACCAACAATTGCGCTTACTGGCTTGTCCTTACTATTTAGAACTTTATCCACGTTTTCTATTTCAGCGGCCATAACCAAACCAAACGCTCTCCGGCCCTCAAAACTGTCCGCAATTACCGCGGTACTAGCATGAGCCCTGTGCGCAGTGCCAAAAGCATCGTTTACATAAAAATCCCCGTTTTTAGCCAGCTCAGCTGCAAACACTTTATCCCCGGTTGTTTCGCCTTCATGAAACCTTACGTTCTCCAGAAGCAATATTTCCCCGTTCTTTAGATTCTTACTAGCTTGAACAGCTTCGTCTCCAGCACAGTCAATGGTGAAATTTACTTTTACGCCTGACAGTTCTTCCAGCTTATATATAATATGGCTAAGGCTATACTTATCATCATAACTGCCTTTAGGTCGCCCCAGATGAGACATTAAAACCGGCCTCCCACCGTTGTCCATCACGGCCTTAATAGTGGGTATAGTGGCTCGTATTCTCGTGTCATCAGTAACTTTGAGGTTGTCATCCAAGGGTACATTAAAATCCACCCTAATAAGCACCCTCTGATTGTTAAATTGAATATCCTTTACTGTGGTCATTTGTTCTAATTTTGAGACGCCAAAAATACACTCTAATTATTAAGAACCGGGCAGATGAAGTTTGAGCAAATTCTGGGTCAATATTCAATAAAATCAAAACTAATTGAAACGGTTGCTCACAATCGCGTTAGCCATAGCCAGTTATTTTATGGCCCCGAAGGAAATGGAAGTTTGCTATTGGCAATTGCCTATTCGCAGTATCTTTTGTGTGAAAGCCCCTCAGCTACTGACAGTTGTGGCACTTGTATACCTTGTAAACAAGTAAGTTCATTCAACTACCCCGATCTTCACTTCGTTTATCCAGTAACAAAAACGCAGAACAGTTCAAAAAACCCGACCAGTATCGAATTTCTTTCAGAATGGAAGAATGTTGTAACAAATGAGCAATATTTTGGCGTTTATCGATGGCTTCAGGAGTTAGGTGTTGAGAACAAGCAGGCTCTAATAAGTGTACACGAAAGTGCGTCAGTACTAAGCAAACTGCAACTGAAATCATATTCCGGAAGAAAAAAAATCATGATACTTTGGATGCCGGAGAGAATGAACATTGCTGCAGCCAACAAACTTTTGAAATTATTGGAAGAGCCTCCAAGCGAAACTGTATTCCTGTTAGTTGGTGAAGACCCTGACGCACTATTGAAAACTATAAATAGCCGCTGCCAAAAAGTTTTTGTTCCCAAACTTTCCCTTGACATAACCACAAAATTCCTAACCGATACTGAAGGATTGGATACTAAGGCAGCCTTGGTTATTGCTCGCCTAGCAGATGGTAACATTGCTCTAGCAAAGAACCTCGCAGAGCGTGCCGAAATATATAAGGACTACGCCACTTTATTTAGCACCTGGGTAAGAAATTGCTACAGCGCCAAACTGATTCATATTATAGAGTGGTCTGAAAAATGCGGGCGATTTCACCGAGAAAAGCTTAAAGACTACCTCACCTTTTGTAGCAATACCTTCCGAGATTCCCTTAACATTCATTTTGAGAGCATGGACGATTTCAGTAGCGTATTTAAAGAAATAAATTTCAAGCTTCAGGATTTTTCAAAATTCATACATGAAAAAAACACACCTAGAATTTTGGAAGAACTAGATAATGCAGCTTACGACATTGGGCGTAATGCCAATGCACGAGTAGTACTCACCGACTTAAGCCTGAATGTAGCCCGCTTACTTAGGGTAAAACCCTAAACCTCAGAAACTTACAAGCGGCCTTCAAAATTGAGATATGAAAGCACTTTTCAAATCATTAATGATATCTGTCCATATGAGCCTTGAGAGGGTTTAAATCTAAATTAAAACGGCTTTCTCAAAATATAGATTAGGCTACTCTGATTTTTGTCAGCCTTTCCTTTCAAATTACTTCTAAGTCCATTAATGAATGCCTTTACCATGCTTTGCTTTCCATTCTTAATCTTTTCGCTTAGTAAACTAACATAAAAACTATCAAATGGCATATTCTTAACATTCTCCAATCTAAACCCGTGTACTTGGGCAAGGTGCTTAATGTTTTTCATTTTGAAATGATAAAGATGTAAAGGAACATCCAATGCCGCCCAAGACGACTGATAAATTTTACTATCCAGCGATTCGTGATTTGGAACGGCAATAATCAGCGCTCCTCCTGGTTTGATGGATCCAGCAAACCTGTTCATGTGTTCACCTAAATTTGGCAAGTGCTCCAAAACATGCCACAGAGTTATAACATCAAATTCCTCGCTCTTCCATTGCATCCCTTCCGGACTTACCAAATCCAGTTCGTTTGATACTTTGGCAACTTTTCTAGCTTCCTCTGAGGGTTCAACACCTTGCACGCTCCATCCAGCAGCTTTTGCCACGTTAGCGTAATGTCCCGTACCTGCTCCAAAGTCCAATAGTTTGCCTACTCCATCATTCACTTTATTAATTAGGGACACCTTGCGTTTGAGCGAGACGGTTCGCACGGCATGATACATATGATCTACCAACCCTTCCTTCTTATCGTTGTGACTTATGTATTCTCCTGTTTCATAATAAGAGGCCAATTCATCATCATCCGGCCTGGGGCTGGTTACCCAAAATTGACATTGCTCACATTCTTGAATAGAAAACAACTCGTTGTTGCCCCTAAAATATGGAGCCTTATACACCTCCTTAAATGAACTTGCCCCGCAAACGGGGCAATTTTTTACTTCAATCATATATTCTCGTTTCACGTGAAACCGCTATCTACCCATAAAAACTAGCAGTACATTAATATCAGAAGGACTTACCCCACTCACACTTTTTGCTTGCTTTATGTTTTGCGGCTTAACCTTACCTAGCTTTTCTCTTGCCTCAAAGCTCATGCTCTTCAGCTTCGAATAATCAAAGTCCTTAGGGATATTCAGATCGTCCAAGCGATTGTACTTCTCCGCATTAAGCTTTTCCTTTTCAATGTACCCCTGATATTTTGAAACAATCTCCACCTGCTCCCATTCCTCTTTACTTACACCATTGTCAAAAACATAATTAGACAGACCATCGTATTCCATAAGGTCGTCAAACCCAACTTGAGGGCGAGTCAATAACGTACCAATCTTAACACTCTGAGTAATTTCGGCACTACCCTTCTTCGTTAAAATACTATTTGCGCTATCTACATTAACGCTATGGCTCAGTAAAAACTTGGAAAGCCCAGCTTGCTTTTTCAGTTTTTTCTCCAAACCCCTAAGCCTACCCTCATCGGCTAACCCCAAATCATACCCAATTTCAGTTAACCTCTTATCCGCATTATCCTGCCTAAGCAGAATTCTATATTCGGCCCGACTGGTAAACATTCTATAGGGCTCCTCCGTACCTTTTGAAACCAAGTCATCAATCAATACCCCAATATATGCCTGATCACGCTTAAGAATAAAATCGCCTAATTCGTTAGCCTTGTTATGCGCATTAATTCCGGCCATTAAACCTTGACATGCCGCCTCTTCATATCCAGTAGTACCATTAATTTGACCAGCAAAATACAATCCCTCAACAAGCTTTGTTTCTAAGGTATATTTCAACTGCGTTGGCTAACATAAACCTCAGCAGTCCGCCATCCCTCTGGTTCAACAAAGATTTGATGCCTATCCTTATCTGCAAATCGATTGATCTTATCTTCTATACTAGGGCAGTACCGAGGGCCGGTACTTTGGATCTGTCCATTAAACATTGGACTTCTATCAAACCCTTCCCGTAATAAATCATGCACATCGGAGGAAGTATAAGTAATATGACAACTCCGTTGCTCAACCAACGGTGATGTAGAATTACTATAACTAAATTTTTCGGGGCGCTCGTCACCACGCTGCTCCTCCATTTTTGAATAGTCCAACGAACGACCATCAACCCTTGGAGGAGTTCCTGTCTTCATTCTGCCCGCTTCAAAGCCTAGGTTAAGTAACTCAGATGTAATTCCCACTGCTGCCTTTTCGCCAGCTCTACCGCCTCCAAATTGCTTATCTCCAACATGAATTAGTCCATTCAGAAAAGTACCATTAGTAAGCACTATGGCCTTACATCTTATGGAAACACCAAGCTGAGTTCTTAAGCCAACAACCCTACCAGATTTCACATCCAAACCGACAACCATATCCTGAAAAAAGTCGAGGTTCTCAATTTCCTCCAATGCCCAACGCCATTCCTCTGCAAACCTCATTCTATCACTCTGAGCCCGAGGAGACCACATAGCAGGACCCTTACTACGATTAAGCATCCTGAACTGAATCATCGTTTTGTCGGTGATAATTCCACTCAATCCACCAAGAGCATCAATTTCACGAACAATTTGCCCTTTAGCGACACCCCCCATTGCGGGATTGCACGACATCTGAGCAATCGTTTGAAGGTTCATTGTAACAAGAAGGGTTCTACTACCCAACTTGGCAGCCGCTGCCGCTGCTTCACAACCAGCATGACCACCCCCTACTACCACTACATCATATTCTTCTGCAAACATATTCTCCGTTTCACGTGAAACCCACTAACTAGCTATTGCTCAATTTTTTGGGCCGCAAAATTAAACATTTCTCCTCTTCTTCTCTCATTCTCTGCTTCTCACCCTTAGTACTATCATTGAATCCTATAAGATGTAATAACCCGTGTGCCATTACCCTGTCCAACTCATCACTCCTGCTAACATTAAAGCCCTGAGCGTTTGAAGTAACTGTATCCAAGCTAATAAACACCTCACCGGAAACCCTACTCCCTTCACTATACCCAAACGTTATAATATCTGTAGCGTAATTATGCTTAAGATGCTCGGTATTTATCCTTGTTATTTCATCATCATTGACAAAACTATACTGCAGGTAATCAATTCGACAAGAATGAACCCGCGCAACCATATGCAACCACTCCCTAACATCTCCTTCACCCCTTTCTAACCAATCAGGAAACCCAACAAAAGTCACCATTACTTACTAATGTATTTTGTCACCTCTGACTTGTAAAAATTCAAAAACTCTGGAGGTAATCTATCAAGAGTCTCATTTTCCTCCTCTTTGGTCCTTAAATATTTATCCA
>CAXBJE010000140.1:0-7954 GCA_963975525.1 uncultured Owenweeksia sp.
ATTCCTTTATTCCTTGTGACATTGTTAAAGTTTTAAGTGATGAGTCTTTAGTTTTGAGTTTCCCCGCTCCTAACTCGAGCTCACTCCCTACTCTTAGTATCAATAGTAATAGTTACGGGGCCATCATTTACAAGGCTTACCTGCATATCAGCACCAAACTCACCCGTTTTTACCTTGGCGGGAAAAAGCTTTGATGCCTCACCAATAAAGTATTCATAAAGTGGAATAGCGGTATCCGGTCTAGCAGCTTTTATAAAACTGGGGCGGTTTCCTTTTTTAGTGGAAGCATGGAGCGTAAACTGTGAAATGATAAGCAGTTCGCCTTCAACATCCTGTAAAGAGAGATTCATTTTACCTTCGGCATCAGAGAAAATCCGCATGGAGGTAATCTTATTCACCAGCCACTCGGCATCGGTTTTTTCATCTGCATCTTCAATTCCCAAAAGCACCACAAGGCCTTGGCCTATAAAGCGCTCTTCGGTGTTATTAATTAAAACAGAAGCCTTAGCCGCCCGCTGAATTACTACTCTCACCTAACCATGTCTTGTTTGGGGTCAAGGGCTTTTCTACGGTATTGGTTCTTTACCTCATCAGAGAGACCACGCTGCCCACCGTATATACCAGATTCAAAAGAACCATATAGTGGATTTGGCAACAGCACAAAATAGGCACTAGCAGAATCCATCAACGGGCTTACAAAACCTTCTCTTATGGCCTCCTCCTCAATAAACGGCTCTTCGGAAAAATCGCCCATTTGGTCCCCCACCAGCAACACCACTTTGTGCGTTTGCTTTATTCTTTCACGCCTTTCAGTCTTACTGGAACTGTCCTCATTCTTTAGTAAAACATGGCCTTCATCTGCAAATGGCAACTCCAGGCGCTGAAGGTTTCTTACGGTGGCCTCCAAATGATTTTCTGCGCGATTAGAAATGTAAAATATTTCAAGCCCCAACCTGTTGGCCTTTTCCAAAAACTCCCTTGCGCCAGCTACGGGTTCAGCTTGTGCCTCCATTACCCAGGTATTCCAACTTTCCGGTGTAAAGTTCTTTCCTGTTAGTACAAGCCTGGCCTCGTAGGGGCTGTTATCCAATACAGTTTCATCAAGGTCAAGAATAATAGCCAGAGGCTTTTTACTCCTGCCTTTTTTCATGTTGGCATCTAACTTTAATGCAGCCAACTCATACGCCTGACGCTGTAGATACTTTGCCTCGTGAGATTTTTGCATCCAAAGGGTACTCATCATCAACTGATCTGACAATACTACTTTGGACTCAGCAGGTGTGGCAGTTGTTGCCTCCTTTTTACTTCCGCCACAAGCGGTAATTACCAGTGCAATTGCTGTAGCCTTAATAATGTTAGTTCGCATATATATCTTTTCTAAAATTTTCTTCGTCATCTGTGCCGAGCACAAAATTAGCATAACTGTCATACCGAGTGTACGCCAGTTTACCTTCATCCACAGCTACCTTTACGGCACAGCCCGGTTCTTCAATGTGCAGGCAATTGTTAAACTTACAATCTCCCTTTAAGGCAAATATCTCCGGGAAATAATCGCCAATTTCCTCCTTCTCCATATCTACCAAACCAAAACCGCGAATGCCCGGAGTGTCTATAATCTGGCCACCAAAACTCAGGTCGAACATTTCGGCAAAAGTGGTAGTATGCTGGCCCTGATCGTGGCTTTTGGAAATTGCCGAGGTTTTTAAATTAAGCCGAGGTTCAATGGTGTTTACCAGTGTAGATTTACCAACTCCCGAATGCCCACTGAGCAAACTGGTTTTATCCTTCAAAACAGCCTTTAAATCTTCCAAGCCCAATTTTCCGGGTACGGAGGTATGCAGCACCTTGTAACCCGCATCCTGGTACACATAGGTGTAAAACTCCAATTCATCCATTACTGCCTCATTGTATAAATCTACCTTATTAAAAACCACCACTCCAGGTATGTTGTACGCCTCCGCTGTAGCCAAAAAGCGATCAATAAAACGAGGGAAGGTTTTAGGAAAGTCAAGGGTTACAATGAGTATAGCCTGATCTAAATTAGAAGCTATAATTTGTGTTTGCTTTGATAGGTTTACCGACTTGCGTATGATGTAGTTTTTTCGGTCATGGATTTCCTTAATAACACCGGTATTTACGCCTTCCTCTATCTCAAAATCCACCACATCTCCTACAGCCACCGGATTGGTGGTTTTTATTCCGCGTAGGCGCAACTTACCCACAATACGGCAAGAGTGTACTTCCCCATCATCAGTTTTTACCTGATACCAGCTACCTGTAGATTTTAATACCGTGCCTTGCATAAGCGGGCAAAGGTATGATGGAATGCGGGGGAATGAAAAGGTAAAAGAATCAATTTAAGGAAACTTATACTGCGTGAAAGTGTATTTGCTCAACATCTTATTCAAAGTCAAGGTTAGCATGTTCTCTTCATTAGCTGATAGTGAGTAAGAAGTACTGATCCACTTATTTGATTCACTTGTATCTCCCAACTGTTGATAGGAAACCAATCCATCCATACTTACCTTGGCTACCATAATGGCATTAGAGGAAGTTGGGCTTGAGTATGATTGAAGTCTTAAGTCTCCTCCATTTCTTCTGTACTCGATATTATCAACGTGATCATTAAAAATCAGATATAACTCGCTCTTTCCTTGATGTAAATAATAGGATGCTGTAACACTATTTACAACCTGCCGTTTAGGGACAGAACTCAACCACTTTAGGCTACCATCATTTCCAAAAGATGCCACCAAAATTTCATCGGTATATCTGGCATTTTCTTGGAACACATACTTTGGTATGTCTAAAGTATAGTAGCGCCTTTCCCCAATAACTATAACCCCACCATCTGGTTGGGGCACAAAATTCTGGTAAGTAAAAAACTCTAAACCCTTAAATGGACCATCACTAGCAAACAAGCCGCTATTAGGGCGGCCCTCAGCTTCAGGATTGGAACTTTCCGAGAATTTCTTTAGAATATCCAAACTAAAACCACCTGATGTTAAATTTATCTCAGTCAGTAACTTTTGATCTAAAGTACCAATAAAGGATCCTCTTGCCGGCTCATCCTGAGAATCTGAATAGAAACCTGTAATAAGCAGTTCGCCCTTAAAATCCGGTTTGATTGAGGCAGAGTGTATACCTTATCCAAGCTCTTAAATAGAAATAATTTGTGGTCATCCTTACCTACAATTCTTATTATTCCATAATCTGAGGTAATACACGCCATATAATTTTTTTCCCCACTCTGTTTTCCATAACCTAAAATAAACAGTTCACCAGCATTACTAACTTCTAACTGAGTTGGCACAAATACTCCATCTTTAAATGGGGTTGTGGCATTAGACTTCCATAAAACATCAAAATTTTGGTCGCACATTGTGAGAATCGGTAATCGAATTCTTTGAGCATCCTCCATAACCTCCTCATAAATTAATATCGCATCGTTATTTTCAGAAAAATGGAGGTTAAAATGAGCAACTTTATCCTTTACGTCATTCATTTCTGCAATCATCCGGGGTTCGCCCACCTTACCATCTTTACTAAGTTTTTGGTACAGGAGGTACATTTTACCTGTTTTATTAATCTGGCAGGTAAACAAAAGGTGAAACCCTCTTTTATTTGAAAAGGCCTTTTTAAAAAATGTTTTATGGCCTAAGTATTTAAAAGGCTCAATAACGTAGTCTTCCTGGAGAGAAAATGACAAACTACTGTACTTATAGAGATGTATATTTCTATTTGAGTATCGCTGATCAAACGCAGAATTTTCAACACCAATAATGTAAAACACACCTTCCTCCTCTTCAAGAAATTGAGCGAATGGTGTTTTAAAAATTTTATACTGTTCCCCAGTAATGGTTTCAACGGGATCCGATTGGGCTGTTTGTATGAATGGCAAAAACATAATAAACCCAACAAACCAACTGATTCTCATAAGCGCAATAAATTTCAGGATGAATGTAGTTTTAGTCTATGGTAACTGTATAAGTAAATAAGAAGCCGGAAACGGTAATATGCACGTTCATTACCTCAATTGGGATTTGAACAAGATTATGGAAACTCAATCTCTGCAAATTCTATTTTGTTATCGGTAACTACAGAGTAAATGGCCAGGCACTTATTTTCACTAAGCTTTGCATAAAAATCCTGCGAAAGCATAGTATATGAAAGCCCTTGATAGGTTCGGGCATTTGTACACCGTACTTCGGAGTCTTTATTAATTTCCATTACAATGGAACCAAGCCCCCTAGCTCCTAAAGAATATGCATCCTGATCGGTATTTATCCTTTCAACATTTGATATATGAGAGGTGAAAATTACGTACACCTTATCACTACCTTGATGAAAATAATGTCCTCCCAATTCATTGGAACTAGCGGCTATAAAAGATTCATACGGAATAGCTCGGCTACTGGTTATTTTTCCATTGGCGTTCATATTCACTACAACATAGTCTTCGTAATAATAAAAGGCTGGGCGCGGAGGGTCACCCGCGTAATTACGCGTATAGCGCCTTTGCGCTATAGCTGTATAACTACCATCAGGCCAAGTGGCAATATTGGTATATCGTACAAACTTAAGCCCATCTCTGCCGCCTCCCTTTGTACTACCCAATTGGTTTTCAATTCTTTCTTTAATATCCTTTCCGGTAGAGTGATCCATTGAAGGCAACCTACCTATGAGGTTTGAACCAAAACGCTGAAAACTTTGAACTTCATTCTCAAGGTCTTCGAGGCTAAATCTCATAAATACATTCCCGATTGGCCTGTTACTACCCGCTTCGCAATAGGTGCCCAGTAGTACCAGCGCATCTCCTTCATCCTGAAACATACTTAAGGAATAAACATTCTCCTCAATATCGGCAAAGTCAAACACAATGGGATCTTCCTTTCCATTGTATAACACCAAGGCATCCTTTTCAGACATATTTACCTTGCCATCTTCAAACTTCACAGTTTTTCGATAACCCAGCGCTAAAATGTTCCCACTGTTTGTAACCTCCATTTGCACAAGCCTAAACACCGATTCGTCATTTAACCCTGTGCGCGCCACTGTTTTCCACTTCAATTCAAAATACTCGTCAAACACAAAAAGCATAGGTGCCTGATCCGTGGTCCCTTCATCAGTGCCAAAAAACAGGGCGCATTTTGAATAGTCCTTTGAGTGCTTAATTGAAAATTTTCTTGAAAATTTGGTTTTACTCTTTATAGCCAGCAGTTCTCTTGGCTCAGAGTAATTACCATTTTTATCTATGGCCACATGTAGCAGGTACCTCACCTTTATTCTGTCATCATAAGCCTCAAGCAAAAGATGAAAACCCTTTTCATTATACACACTGCCAGCATAATAGGCTTTTGCGTTTTTGTGATTTATTGCTGGAATCTCCCACTCCTGCTGCATTTCAAAGTTCCCGGTACTGTATTTTCTTAAATAAAAACTGGCCCCAGGTTTATTATAGCCAATGGTTTTATCATTGGTGCCAATTGTGTAAAAGCCTTTTTCACCAGTGGTTAAAATGTTTTTGAAGTGAGCGCTTTTAACTTTGACCTTGTCGCTATACTCTATTTCTACCGAATCAGTCTGACTATAGGAAATTCCATATAAGCAAAAGGATAAAAAAATGGTGAATAGTTGTTTCATTGGAGTATTGAGATTGATTTAGAAATTAAAATAATTACGATCTACGGGAACTTAATTTTTACGAACTGCAATTTGCTTAGTGTTGGCGATGCCATAAGACCAAGATTTTGGCCATTTGAAAGCTGAAAGCATTGATCCGTAAAGAAAATGGTTCTGTTTTCAAAGTTGTTGTATAAATAATCATAACTCATCTCACCCTCTCTAGTAACAGTTGCCATTACCATGGCCACTTTTAGGTTACCCCAGCTTCCGCCAAAATCGCGAACCTCTGTTCCATTACGTAAATTCTCCGGATTATCCTCGTGGTCATTATAAATAAGGTGTAGTTCACCTTCGCCAACATGGGTGTAAAAAGATCCAAATCCATCATTACGGGTAACCACCATTTGATATTTAGGAATTTTACGGGTCCAGTTTATTTCTCCTTTTGGTGAAAAGTCTATGACCACAATCTCATCAAAATGAGTAATGTTATAAGGAGATTGTGGATTATAAACATACCCTCGTCCGTATGCCCGTTCAGTAATGGCTGTAACACTACCATCTTCCCAAGTAATGATATCCTTTACCCTAAAATATTTCATTCTCTTTTGGTGCCCTTGATAATAACCAAATACATTTTCTTCAATAAAATCACGGGCCACGTTATCATAGGCTCCCGGGAAAGAATTGAGCAGTGTGGTGTCAAAATCTGACCACACCTGCATTTGCGGCTTCATGGTTTTTGGATCAACTTGCATAAAGAAGCTACCGTCAGGTGTTGCTCCCCCAATCTCTGAACTCATTCCTACCAATTGTATAATGCCTTTTGAATTAACATCCATAAGCATATGATGAATCATCATATCATCCGACTTTATAGAGTAAACCCTTCCGCTTTGCTGCTCATTGTGCCGCAACAATGAATATTGATCAACCACCATTACATTGCTTTCCATAACTTTTGCCTTGCGCTGATAGCCCAAAACAAGTGCTTCACCATCATTGCTCACCCTTATATCGGTGGGGTAAAACATTGTTTTATCCTCAAGGCCGTCACTTGCCTCTATAGTCCAACTATCTGAAAAATCAGCGTTATGAACCCAAATCCTTGGTATGTAATTCGGATCTTCGTCACGCGCCCTTAAGGCCACATCAGAATAAATCATGGTTTTATTGTGATCTTTACTCAATGCCACAATAAAATTTCTGGTGTATGATTTAGGGGATTCCATTGAGGCCACCTCAGTAACTTCGCTTACTTTACCCTGTTTATCCACCATTAAGTGCAGTAAAAATTTAGTTTTTAGTTTTTTATGGAAACACTCCGTCAACAAGTGATGGCCCGCCTCATTTGAAAATGCCATGAAATAGCTTGTTTTGACTCCCTTATACTTAAAGGCTTTAATTTCCAATTCCTCCACCAATGTAAAGTCACTTAACTTATACTTGGTTAGATAAAAATTACGACCAGGCTTTTCGCGATAAAAGCTTTTATCACTACTACCAAAAGTGTAGAAGTAGTCTCCATCCACACTTAAAAAATCCTGAAAGTGAGCTTCATCAAAGGCCACCTTATCATCAGTAATTACTTTGGGCGAAGTGGTTTGACCCAAAACAACTGACCCAAACATGAAAAGACTAAATAACAGCGTAAGATTCCGCATAAAGAAAAAGTAAAATTTATTGCGCCAAACATAGTTAAATTGTCAGCGGTATATTAAAATAAGGGCAATGAAGTCGATAGAAAAACTAAAGCACTTCCAACATCTAAAGACTATCCCTTAGATTAGCGCATTGATTTGTAAACATGTCTATAGAAGTACAAAATATCACTAAAATATACGGAGAGCAGCACGCCCTCGATGACGTAAGCTTTTCCATTGGCACTGGCGAGATTGTAGGTTTTTTGGGACCTAACGGGGCCGGTAAATCCACTATGATGAAAATACTTACCTGCTACCTGCCTCAATCTGCGGGCACGGCCAAGGTTTGTGGAATGGATGTTACTGAAGACAGTATTGCCATCCGCCAAAAGGTGGGTTATCTGCCAGAGCACAACCCGCTATACCTGGATATGTACGTAAAGGAATACCTGGGTTTTATGGCCGGGGTTTACAAGGTTTCAAAAGATGTAATTCCAGACATAATTAGCAAAGTGGGCCTTACCAAGGAAAGTCATAAAAAGCTGGGACAACTATCTAAAGGGTATCGCCAAAGGGCGGGCCTTGCAGCCGCTTTGCTTCACGACCCTGAAGTTCTCATTTTAGATGAACCCACAACGGGTCTGGATCCCAATCAACTGGCTGAGATTAGAAACTTGATTAAAGAA
>CAXBJE010000141.1:0-7867 GCA_963975525.1 uncultured Owenweeksia sp.
TGCAGGGTTTCAATCTCAGCCTTCCCTGCTTTTATTTGTTCCTCCTTTAAGTCAGATTCAAAGCGGGCCTTAAGTTCATTCAGCTGCCGCTTTGTTTCCATGGAAAATAAAGTATCGCCAATGCTATTAGCTTCACGCAAATACTTTAGGGCCGAATCAGGTTTATTTACATTTTCATAGGCCGCTGCCAATGAGGTTAGGGCGCTTTTATATTCTTCATTTAGCCCCAGCTTTTTATGGATTCTATAAGATTCTTTAGAGTGATATACGGCTAATTCCGGCTTTTTAACGTCCAGATAAATGATGGACATAAACTCATGATTATAGGCCAGCTGTGCCATAAAGTTTTGCTCCGCCCCCAATCTATTAGATTCCTGAAAGTGCTCAATGGCCAGTTTGCTCTTACCCAACCTATGCAATGCCCTTCCCTTTTGGGCTTCAGCATTCATCAATAGATAAATATCATTGCCCTTTTTAAATATTGGGATAGCCTTGTTCAATAGTACCAATGCTGTATCTGACCTTCCCGAAAAAATTAAATCATTGGCCAGATTTAAAATAATATAGGCATAGGTATGAGTATCACTGGTGGATTCATAGTATCGGGCAGCCTCCGTATTAAATGCTATTGCCTTTTCCACATCATCTGTAACCGCAGCCAACGCAGCCACTTCTACCTGTGTCCGGGCAATCATTGCTTTAGAACCCATTCGCCTGAACAGGTTTATTGCGGCCATATACTTTTCCATGGCTCCGGCATAATCACCCATTTCCTTTTCAATCTGCCCAATATTCACCAGAGATCTACCCATACGGGTAGAATCTCCCAATTGGGCAAAAATCTTATTGGCCTTGATACTATAGTAAAGTGCAGAATCCAAATCTCCTGAATACAGATAAATGGAATTAAGTATAAAGCAAAGCTCGCCCTCGTTAATAGGTTTATTTTTTGTGTTCCTCTTAGCATATCGGACTGTTAGGAGTGCCAGATCAAAAAACCCTTCTCGCGTAAATTGATTAGCGCTTTTTGTCAAAAACTTAAAGTGGGCTTCCGGGCTATTTTCCTTGCGGGATTTCGCTATCGCACTTTCCAGCAATTTGTCGCAATCATTTTTTTCTGCCTTAGCACATTCCAATACCTTGCTTAATGAAGTTGGGGGCTGACAATAACCTGCTATCGCCAAAAGCGAAAATGATAAAAGAAGGATGGCCCTTAAGCTTATTTTCAAAGTCATTAGTCAAATCTAATAAACCTGTATCGTATTAATTGATAATAGGCCATTTGACTATTGTCCTTTACAAAAAGGGTATTGTAGGGCATTTGCCCTATTTTTTCCGCATAAGTGAAAGTGCAAACATCAATAACGATCCTCAAAATCAGCAAGAGAAGGGATTTCAGCCCTTTATCAACTTTTACCACATCCTACAGGATTTACGCTACGGTTTCCATTTTAGTTTATATTTGACCAAACTAATCATCTAATTAATTCAGAAAATGAAAAAAGTTACGTTGCTATTTGCCTTTATGGCATTGTTTGCATTCACTGCACAAGCTCAAAAAATTAAAAAACAATCTGGAGACCTCTCCAAACTAAAAAAGGGATCAACAATGTTGGTGACCTTTGACTATACTGGAATGACGGTGGGAAAGAACCTTACTGAAGAGGAGTATGTAGAAAAGAAAGTGACTGAGTATAATGAAAAGGAAAGAGGCAAAGGAGATAAGTGGAAAGAAGGTTGGGAATCTGCACGTGAAAAGCGTTATGAGCCTAAGTTTCTGGAGCTTTTCAAGAAGAGCTCTGCAGGTAAAGTTAAAGTTTCTGAAAAGGAAGGTTCTGACTATACACTAATTGTAAAAACCACCTATACGGAGCCTGGCTTTAACATTGGGGTTGTGAGACAAAATGCTTACATCAATGTAGATTACATTATTGTAGAAACTGCAAATCCTGATAAAGTGATTGCGCATTACACTCAAGCAAAGGTACCAGGTGCAACAGCTATGGGTTACGATTTTGACGCTGGAAGCCGTATTGCTGAAAGCTATGCTAAAGCAGGAAAAATGTTCGGTAAGTTTATGGCCAAGGCTATGAAGTAAACCTGATTTATTTCATTTAAAAAAGGGTGTTACCAAAATTGGTAACACTCTTTTTTTTTGCACTGGCACATAAACATACTGCCTAATCTCAGACACATTGCGCATGCCTCCTGCTTTATGCAGTCTAATAAAATCCACTTGTAAGGGTTCAATCAATTCCCTTATTTTATTCCCTCAAAATAATATTAGCATGAAAACCAAGTCAGCATTTTTATCTCTAATAATTTCTCTATTTGCCGTTGTATCTCCGGCCCAACAAGGTTTGGTACTTGTAAAACCCGAGGGTTCTAAAACCTGGGGGTTTGTAAACCTTAAAGGTGAAATGGTAATACCCGCCACTTACAGAAAGGTAGGAGAGTTTACTGCTGATGGCCTAGCTCCGGTATTTGAGGTTGAATACTACTTTATTAACTCCAAAGGCGAAAAGCTGGAAAGTGAGATAAAGGATTTTAGGCTAAAAAACTTTATGGGATTTGGAATCCGTGGGTTTAATGAAGGCCTGGCGCCAATTGAAGTGAATAAAAAATGGGGATATCTTAATACTTCTGGCAAACTGGTTATACCAGCAAAATATGATTATGTAACTGCCTTTAAGGAAGGGGTGGCAACCGCCAAGGTTGGTAGTCAGTGGTATATTTTAGATAAGCAGGGCAAGGAAACCGAAGTGAATATCCCAAAGCTTAAAAACCTTAGGGACTTTGTGAACGGCTATGCCATTTTTGACAACCTGGACAAAAAGTTTGGCTTTATCAATACTAAAGGAGAAGTTGTAATTGAGCCAAAATTCACTAGCGTGGGTGACTTTCATGCCGGTTTGGCCTGGGCCAAAAACGAGCAAAAACTAAGTGGCTACATAAATACAAAGGGAGAGTGGGTTATAGAACCTACCTACAATGCCACACATGATTTTGATGAAAAGAGCGGGATGGCCATGGTAAAAGTTGTTAATGAGTGGTTTTATATAAACAAGGCTGGCGTAGCCTTAAAGTTAGATTTTGATAAAATTGACGACTTCCACAATGGAATTGCCATAGCACGTAAAAACGAGAAGATTGGTTTTATAGATAACACAGGCAAATGGAGCATTGAACCCCAGTTTGAAGCAGCACGTGATTTTGAGAATGGCCATGCTGCGGTTAAGAGTAACGGAAAATGGGGTATTATAAAAACTAATGGAGAATGGGTTATTCAACCGGTTTATGATGCCATCCGTGATGTTGTACTGATTAAATAAATCAACTGGAATAATTGGTTTTTACTCCCGCATTAATACTGTCAAGGTTACCTTTGGCGAGTGAATAATCCCAAACTCAACATTCTGTTCCTACCCAGTTGGTACCCTTCGCGGGAGCATACCACTTTAGGGAATTTTGTTCAACGGCATGCTTTTGCAGTTTCTGGATTGCACAATGTTGTGGTGGTTTCGGCACATGAGTCGGCTACGCCAGAAGTTGAGATAAATGAATTACCCAACTTAACGGAAATAAGAGTTTACTTTAAAAAGAAACTTCCCTTGTTTAGCTTTCAGAAAGCGATTAACAGGGGCTTCAATATTGCCAAATCCAAATATAGAAGCTTTGATCTAGCCCACGTTCATGTGGCTTACCCTGCTGGTGCGGCAGCTCTTAGCCTTGGGATGCCCTATGTTATTACAGAACACTTTTCAGGTTATCATTCCCAGTCAGCTTTTAAATGGAGTTATGGCCGTAAGCGAATCACCAATCGGATTCTAAACAAGGCGCTCTTCATCCTGCCCGTATCAGATCACTTAGGGAAGGCTATTGCGCGGTTTGGAGCCGAAACCGAAATGCTTAAGGTATCTAATGTGGTGGATACTTCCCTGTTTTATCCCACGGATAAAAAGCCTGAAAAATTCACATTTCTTCATATTTCAACTCTGGAAGAACGCTCAAAGAATATTACGGGAATTCTCAAAGGATTTAAGAAGCTGGAAGAGTCCGGGAAAGATTTTATACTAAAAATTGGTGGCGATGGAGATCTTGATGAATTGAAATCTAAAATCCAGCAATTTGGCCCCTCACCCGAAAAGGTGGAGGTTGTGGCTAAACAGCCCATTGATGGCATTGCCGATACCATGCGAGCAGCCCATTGTTTGGTGATGTTTAGTCACTTTGAAAACCAGCCATGTACCATACTAGAGGCCTTGTGTGCAGGCTTACCCGTTATCAGTTCTGATGTTGGCGGAATTCCTGAAGTGCTTGATGAGACCAATGGAATCCTTATTCCCGCGGAAGCGGAGGATTTATTTGCAGAAGGTTTAGTAAATATGATGAACTCCTACGGCACTTATAACCTGAGTACAATTGCAGAACGAGCATCCAAACTGTACTCCTATCAGGCCATAGCACAACGGCTAAACAACATTTACCTCAACGTACTGAAGTAAGGTGCATAATATCATTAAGGCCTAAATCCTGGGCAGATATAAAACCTTCACCATGCTCCGCTCCTATTAGCCTGCCCATATCCTGCGAACGATAGCGGATACTATCTGTAAAATTTTTGCTACTGATAACTGTAGCCGGCTCTTTTGAATTTGGATCATAAAACTGAGAGCGGTAGGCGGCAATGGCATTCATCTTATCCTCTATAAAATTCCCAATGTCCACTATAAAATCTGGTTTAAGATTTTGAAACTGAATGTAGTGCAACACCAGTCGGGGGCGATAGGGTTCTTGTAATTCACCATCCAACTCTGTTTCAATTTTTCGTAAACCCGCCCAAAATGCGGCTGTTTTAACCAGTTCTCCGCCTTTACCATGATCGGGATGACGATCGGTTGGTGCATTTGCCAAAATTATTTCGGGGCGGTATTTCCTAATCATTTTTACCACCTCAAGGCGGTGTTCGGCATCATCCGTAAAAAATCCATCCTTAAAACCGAGATTCTCCCTCATTTTCACCTTCAATACCTTTCCTGCATTGGCGGCCTCAACATCTCTTATCTCTGGTGTACCACGGGTACCTAAATCACCACGGGTAAGATCAACTATACCACAGGCATAGCCCAGGGATGTTTGCTTGGCCAGGGTACCTCCGGCACTAATCTCTACATCATCAGGGTGAGCGCCAAAAGCCAGTATATCTAATTTCATAAGGATGTTTTAAAATTAAAAAGCCCCGATCTCGGCTTGACCAAGATCGGGGCTTCAAAATTATACTATAAATCTAAAATTACATTTTAGACTCACCATCAATAGTGATGGTAGTACCTGAACCACCAGTGGTAACAGTTCCTTTAGTAATGTGTAATATGTAATAAACGCCATTGTGCAAAACGCCCAATACATCATCATATGTACCATTTGCTGCAGAAGATACTCCTCTGTAGTCTACCATGTCTGTACCTGCATCAACAGCTGCAGCAAGAGCTACATCAGTAGTGATAGACGTCCATGAAGAAGACGGAAGAGATACCATTTTAGTAGAAGCATCTTGCTTTACGATAGCACTTGTACCTGTGTTTGCAGTCCAAGCCAAACCAAACTGAGCTAAACCTGTACCTGCAGCACCTCCAACTCTTTGCCACTGAAAAGGCGTAGCGGCACCTAATGGGTTGCTACCAGCAGCAACAGTTACTTCAAAAGAAACAGTTTTTGTGTTGCTGTTTTTATCAGTTACTGTAAAAGTGTACATGGTTTTACCCAGGTTTGAACCAGCGTTAACAGTCAAAGTATCAATGTACTTTTCGTCATCAGCATTAGAGAGTGTGTAAGGAAGAGTGTTGCCTTGCTCAGTAACAATAGGTGTCACCACGTTAGTTCCAGACATTGAAACTGCGAATGTGTTAAGGTCACGATCTCCTTTACGAGAGTCCCACATAAAAGATAAAGTAGTACCAGGAGTAACAGTAATTTCTCCGCTGCTTTTACCTGATCCTAGCTCTTCCATAATAAGAGTTGGTCCTAAGCTGGTTGTTGGATCTTCCTCACAAGAGGTTAAAAACATTGAACTAGCACCTAAAAGGGCTACGGCAAGAAATCTGAATTTTCTCATTTTCATAATTTGATTTTGTTATTTATTCTTCTAAAGACGCCCCAATGGCGTTAATAGTTGGGTACAACGGATTTAATTTCCAATTGTTTGGCGAAAGTATAGAGAAATTTGATTCACACGAAGAATTCTCAATTAGTTTACCAACAAATATTTGAATATCATTACTTTCGCGGCCTGAAATAAGAACCTCAAAAATTTAGAAATGGCTACAAACAGAACATTCACCATGATAAAGCCCGATGGCGTTGAAGCCGGACATATCGGAGCTATTTTAGAAAAAATTAACGGAGCAGGTTTTCGCATCGTTTCTATGCAAATGACTCAGCTTAGCCGTAAGGACGCTCAGGAGTTTTATGCTGTACACAAGGAAAGACCATTTTATGGTGAGCTTGTTGACTATATGACTTCAGGTCCTATTGTTGCCGCTATTCTTGAAAAAGACAATGCTGTTGAGGATTTCCGTACGCTTATTGGCGCTACCAACCCAGCTGAGGCTGCTGAAGGTACTATCCGTAAATTGTATGCTACTTCTATCGCTGCTAACGCAATCCACGGAAGTGACTCTGATGAGAATGCAATGAATGAAGGTCTTTTCTTCTTTCCTCGCAGAAATCAGTATTAATAGTACAAAGTAGTTAGTATTAAGTATTAGGATAGCGGCACTCGCTGGTGAGGGCATCCTAATACTTAATACCTGCTATCTAATTCAATCGTGCAACTAAGGGCTTCTACCTAAACCTCAACTCTCTTACCTCGGCCTTACCTCTCATCCTTTGGTTGATGTGCTCCATCAGGCCAGACCTTCTAAGGCTCAACTCATTTCGTAAAACACTGGAGGTTACAAATACGGTTAGCACTCCTTCCTTAAAGGTTATTTTAGAAGTTTTAAGATTTATCGATTTGCCGGCCAACTCTTCCCAGCGGGCATACATCTCTGTTTCAATAAGTTTATCGTCAAGGTCATTTACTTTTAAAAATGCCTTAATAGCGTCTCCCAGACTCAGTTCATTGCTTTTCTTCATTTTCTATCTCTGCATTATCAATAGTAAATACTGTGGCGTTTTCGTCAATGGTTTTGATTAGTTGCGCGGTCCTATCCGCATGGGTATCGGTAATAAAAATTTGACCAAAGTTTTCCTCGTGCACCAACCTAACCAGTTGTTCTACCCGGGCTTCATCCAGCTTATCAAATATATCATCAAGCAGCAGCATGGGCTTTACTCCAGATCGAGCCAAGAGGAAATCATACTGAGCCAGCTTAAGTGCTATTAAAAATGACTTTTGCTGCCCCTGAGAACCAAATTTCTTCACCTTACGGCCATTAATCCTAAAAACCAGATCATCTTTATGGATTCCCGCTCCGCTGTATTGATTCAACCTGTCCTTATCCGCGTTTTCCTCTAGTAGTTTTTCAAAGTCCTTATCAATCAGTTGGGATTGGTATTCCAGCTTAGGCTCCTCTTTTCCCTCTACAATAAAGTGATAGTAATAAAGGAGTTTAGGATGTAGCTGTTCCAGAAACTCTTTGCGTTTTTCAAAAATTGCCACGCCACGCTCAATCAGCTGCTGATTGTAAATCTCTAAACTGGCAGTGTCATAACGGTGATTGGCCGCAAAAAACTTCAATAAGGCATTCCGTTGTTGCAAGGCTTTATTATACCTAACCAGATTATCCAAATACAAGGGATCGGACTGACTGATTACATTATCCATAAACCTCCGCCTGATTTGGGAGCCTTCGGTTATCAAGTC
>CAXBJE010000142.1:0-7861 GCA_963975525.1 uncultured Owenweeksia sp.
TGCAGGATGTGCTGGTGGTGGACATGGTGGCCAAAGACAATTACCGCCAAAAAACCAACATGAGCGGTATGAACCCCGAACGCTTTTGGGGAACCATCAACTTTGGGTTTCACTACCAGTATATGTACAACAGCCTGCAGCTAAATCAGGGTGGAGAAAAGTTTAGCGAAGTGGGCCAAATGGCCGGTGTGAGCAATACAGATTGGAGCTGGGCCGCCCTTATGGCCGATCTGGATAATGATGGCGCCAAAGACATTTTTGTGACCAATGGGCTGGGAAAAGATGTGCGCAATAATGACTTTGCCAAAAAGCACCTTTTATATGCCGAGCAACTGCCGCAATATGCCGGTATGAGCGAGGTGGAGCGCACCCGAGCCCAACTCAAGTTGATGCCCTCACAACCCGTGGTAAACTATCTGTACCAAAATAAGGGCGAGCTGCGCTTTGCAGATAAATCCCAGGAATGGGGCTTTACACAGCCCACCTTTTCCACAGGGGCTGCTTATGCAGATTTAGACAATGATGGCGACCTGGACCTCATCCTAAACAACATTAATGACCAGGCCTTTGTGTACGCCAATACCAATGATGGCGCCAAGGAACACCTCGCCATTAAGCTAAAAGGCCCTGCAAAAAACCCTTTCGGGATTGGCGCAAAAATCACCGTGAAAACGGATAAAGGCGAGCAAGTACTGGAAGTTTACCAAACCCGAGGGTTTCAAAGTAGTGTTCCACCATTGGGGTATTTTGGGTTGGGAAGTGCTAAGGTTAAATCCGTTGAGGTGGTGTGGCCCGATGGAAAACTGAGTACTATAACCTCACCCAAGGCCAATCAAACTATAGAAATGGATTACGCCAAAGCCAGTGGCAACCCCAACAAGCCCGCTGCGCCTAAAACACTGTTTGCGGATATCTCCAAAAAGCATGGTATAAACTTTAGCCATAAGGAAAACCACTATGACGATTTTGCCGTGCAGATTCTGCTTCCGCATAAACTCTCTACCCTCGGGCCTGCTTTGGCTGTAGCCGATGTAGATGGCGATGGTATGGAAGATTTTGTGATGGGAGGAGCAAGCGGTTTTGCTGCTGAGCTTTACAAACAACAAACCAACCGAACCTTTAAAAAAGCCACTGTCCTTGCTTTTGGGCAACACAAAAACTCAGAAGACATTGCTGCTATCTTCTTTGATGCCGATGGTGATAAAGACCAGGACCTGTACATAGGCAGCGGAGGTTATGAGTTTGATGCCAATTCCAAAGATTTACAGGACCGGCTTTACCTGAATGATGGCAAGGGAAACTTCACTTATGCACCTAAGGCATTACCCAATTTTAAGGTCAGCACCGGTTGCGTAAAAACTTATGACTTTGATGGCGATGGTGATTTAGACCTGTTTGTAGGTGGCCGAATGGTGCCCAAACGCTGGCCCAATGCTCCCAACAGCTATTTACTGCGAAATGACGAGGGCTCCTTTACCGATGTTACCCAAAGCATGGCACCAGAACTGCGACAGCCCGGCATGGTAACCGATGCCGAATGGATGGATATTGACAAAGATGGCCGGGCTGACCTGATACTGGCAGGGGAGTGGATGCCCATCATGGCGTATAAAAATACTGGCGCCAAACTGGAATTGATGACCGGCAATGGGTTGGATAAAACCAATGGCTGGTGGTACAGCCTGCAGCAAATAGACTTTGACAATGATGGCGATATGGACCTTATTGCCGGAAACCTTGGCCTCAACTATAAGTACCAGGCCTCTGCCGAAAACCCCTTTAAGGTGTTTGCCAAGGATTTTGACAACAACCAAACCGTGGATGTGGTGCTCAGCTACTCACAGGAGGGCAAGTATTTCCCTGTGCGGGGAAGGGAATGCTCCTCACAGCAGTTGCCGCACCTAAAGGATAAGTTTCCGGATTATAACAGTTTTGCTGTGGCCGATGTGTACGAAGTGCTTGGGCCGGAAAACATAGATGAGGACCACACCCACAATGCCTACACCTTTGCCACCACCCTTTTTGAAAACAAGGAAGGCAAACTAATAGCCACACCCATGGATTACCGCGTGCAGCTCTCCGCTGTAAATGATATAGTGGTGGATGACCTTAACGGTGATGGTAATCCCGATATACTGATGGCCGGCAATATGTATGGCTCCGAAGTGGAAACCCCACGCAATGATGCCAGCTATGGCAACCTATTGCTTGGCACAGGCACCAAAAGCTTTACAGCCCTACCCACCAGCCAAACCAGCTTTTTTGGAGAGGGTGATGTTAAAAAGCTAAAAGCCATTAAGGTTGGAAATACTACAGCTTATTTAGTGGCGAGAAATAATGGGGAGTTGAGGTTGTTTGGGTGGGAGTGAGGAATGAATTATAAATAGATTAGCTTCGACTTATAATATCACCTATAATTATTAGAAAAGGCTATTTTCTATAAAACAATTAACTAAATGTTGGTGGTTGTAAAGCCTATCACAATTACAAATATGAGTTCTTAAGGCTCGATGGCAACATGGACAATGATAAACTTAAAAATTTCTTAAAAAAAGGTAGTGAAATTTCCGGAGGGGCAATTGGAGGTGCAATAGGTCTTATTGGCGGACCCGTTGGGGCAATTGCTGGCGGTGGGCTTGGTGTTTTAACGGCACAGCTAATGAATGAAATAGTCGAAAGAAGCTTAACCGATCGGCAAGAAGTAAGAATTGCCGCTACTACAACATTTTTATTTAATGGTGTTTCCAAGAGATTAGAAAAAGGTGATCAAATTAGAAATGATGGCTTCTTTGATAAGGACATTATTAATAGGAGCAAAGCTGAAGAACTTTTTGAAGGCACGATTTTAAAGTGTTCAAACCAATATCAGGAAAAGAAAATTAGATTTATTTCCGGCATATTTGAAGAAACCATTTTTAACGAATCCATCTCGCCTGAGTCTGCAAATCAAATTTTAATGATAGCCGATTCATTAACCTATCGAAAGCTTTGCATAATTTCTTTCTATGGACGAAGGATTTTTGATTTTGCTGATGAAGTTCTTATGAAAGATGTCTACTCATGGTACCCTGACATTATTTTTACCACAGACCAGAAGCTTTTGTTGCAGGATCTTTTTGAACTAATTAACCTTGACATTCTTGATAAGGATGATTTGATGATGGTGTCTAACAAAGACATTATGCCTGACAAATTAAAGCTAACGGAAATAGGATCAACATTATTTAACGTTATGAGTTTATCCGAAATCGTGCGTGAGGACCTTATTCATCTTATAAACGAGTTGAAATACCGGGATGAATGGGGCGTCAGCACCAATGGAACTAAAAATGGTGAAAGAAATTTTAAAAGTTAAATGAACCTCTCCTCGTTAGCCCGGATTTGTAATCACTAGTGTTCGAAACATGGGCATCTGCTCAAATTGAATTAATCGTGGATTTTGCGGTAATCCGTAGTTGAAATTCTGAATTTACCGAGTCGTTTTTCAACTTTAGAAAAGGTTTCGAACACTTATGATTTGCAATCCGTGCTTATCCCAAACTCAATCAATCTCATTTCCGCAAACATTTAGTTTTTCAGTACCGTACTACATATACCACATTCCCGTTAGTTGAAATACCTTTTAACTAATGACCTATGCTGAGTAAAACCAAACTACCGCTACTGCTAGCGTCTATTCTCCTGCTTAATCTAATAATCTACATACGGGCAGTTCTTACCATAGAAGACCCCAATATGGTTTTTGCAGAGTGTGCCCGGAATTCGGGGAGAACCTCTGCTGCTATCAACCTTGCACTATTGTTTATGTTGGGGCACCTCGGGCTAAAAGCCATTTTTAATGAGGAAATCAAAAAGAACCTTTTCAGGGTTTTGGTCACCCTGTTTGCCGTCAATCACCTCATCCATTTTTTCTTTGTCTCACAAAATTTCAAAAGCCAGCTATTGGATTTGGATATTGCCACTAACCTTCATGGGGTGATAACTTACTTTTTCATTCTGGCCCTTCCGGTGGTGATTTGGACTTACAAAAAGTTAAACCCGGTTCTCTATTTCGGCATACTGCTACACTTGTTCAATGTCACTTACATTATTGGCGATACGTTTTACGGGCGCTACAAGCCATCCATAGATGCCGCCTACCTCCACAGGATGGGAGTTGTGCTTATGATAGGTGCGCTGCTTTACGTTCTGTATCGGGTTTTTAGGGAGTGGTCGGTTAGTTTTGTAAAAGATGACAAAATGCAGTAGCTCATAATCAATGTATCTCTGTATCCGACAAGCCAAACCAGTTAGGCTATAGCTCCCTCCGCTAGCAGAGCCTTCGATTCATACACTTAATGTTGTGGCGCAAAACCCCACGCTCAGTAATTTCCAGTCGTTTTCTACAAACCATACACCTTAACTAAGAAAAGTTTCATTTTTCCTGTTTCTTTTAAAGCTCCCCTTGTCCATACTTAATATTTACTATTTTACACCAGTAGGTAAACGTTTTATAAACCGAAGGACAGTAAAATAGATGGAAGCACCACCCAAGGAAGGTTTTAAGGGACTGGTAGAGAATTGGAAAAGTGATTTGATAGCGGGGGTGAGTGTTGCCCTAATTGCTTTACCGCTTTCACTAGGTATAGCACTAGCAGCAGGTGCGCCAGCTATGGGGGGAATTATATCCGCCATAATTGGTGGGGTGGTAACCACACTGTATCGCGGTGGCCATATCTCGGTAAACGGGCCTGCCAAAGGCGTTATTGGAGTAATACTCCTGGGTATTGTTTTGATGGATGATGGTAAAGGGCAGGCCTTTAACTATGTATTGGCTGCGGTGGTTGTTTCAGGTGCTATTCAAGCCGTGTTGGGTTTGTTAAAACTGGGAAGGTTTGCCGATATCTTTCATACCTCTGTTATTAATGGGATTTTGGCAGCCATCGGAATTATCATCGTTGCAAAACAGATTCATGTGGCCATGGGCACGCATTCTGATAGCCCGAGCATTGTACAAAACCTTATAGATGCTGTTGTAAAGATTCCACAAGTCAATCCCTTTGTATTGATTATTTCTTTGGCGGGCTTGCTTCTGTTATTGTTTCATTCTAAAATTAGTTTCCGGATTTTTCACATTTTACCCGCACCTATGTGGGTTATAGCGCTCTCTATTCCTTTTGTTTACTTCTTTAATTTCTTTGATTCACATACGCTCTCCTTTTTTGGAATCCCCTATAAAGTTGGGCCTCACCTATTGTTAGACATTCCGGATAACATCATGGATTCAATAATGCATCCCAACTTCAGTAAGATTAATACTCTTGAATTCTGGACCACTGTTATATCCATGCTCATCATTACCAGCATTGAATCATTAGCCATTGCAAAAGCAGTTGACAAGATTGATCCGTATAAACGAAAAACGGATTTGAATAAGGATTTAACGGGTATTGGATTAAGCACTATGGTAGCTGGGTTGATAGGTGGCTTGCCAATTATTGCAGTAATTATTAGGAGTACTATTAATATCCATAACGGAGCAAAAACAAAATGGTCCAATATGTATCAAGGGCTTTTGTTGCTGCTTTTTATTGTGGTATTGAGCCCTATAATGAGGCAGGTACCACTATGTGCTTTTGCTGTTTTACTGGTTTACACCGGATTTAAACTGGCATCGCCTGCTGTCTTCAAACAAGCTTATAGTCAAGGACCTGAGCAACTACTATTTTTTGTGGGTACGATGGTAATAACCCTCTATACCAATTTACTGGTGGGCTTACTCGGTGGATTAATGCTGGCGCTTGTCACTCACATCTTATTAGCGCGGGTTTCCATCCCTCAATTTTTTAAAATGGTTTATAATTCTCGTACAAAATTGATGCAACTACCCGATGGCAGTTTTGAATTAAAAATTAGGGGGGTTGCAAACTTTCTAGCCATCTTAAAAGTGGATAAGTTGGTTGCTCAAATTCCTGCAGGGGCAAATGTTAACATTGATTTATCCGAAACAAGGTTGGTAGGCATGACCTATATGGACTACCTGGTGGAATATCTAAAAACGCAAAGGGACACAGGCGGTAGCGTTTTTATAACAGGCTTGGATTCGCATGTTTCATCCTCTACTCATAATAGAGCTTTAAAACTTAGCCTTACAGGTTCTGCCACCAAATTATCGCAAAGGCAAAAACGATTACGAAATTTAGCTACTGAGAAAGATTATCAATACACAAGTCAGGTTGATTGGAATACGAATTACCTAAAGAAGTTCCACTTTTTTGTGGTTAGACCAATTGAGCGCAAATACAATTGCCTTAAGGGCACCTATAAAGATCTTAACGTGGAATGGGAAATTGCAGATGTAACATTTAATGAAGGCCAGGCCTTTACAGCGGAGACGTTTGACACAACCCTAATGGTGTTAAAGTTGAATAAAAAAATACCTGTTTTTACTATGGAAAAAGAAAGGGTATTGGAAAGAATATTTGATAGGGTAATGGCCTTTACAGGCTATAGGGATATTGATTTTGAGATGTATCCGGATTTTTCTACTAAGTTTCTGCTGATGGGAAATGATGAGTCTGAGATCCGGTCATTTTTTACAGATGAAATCCTTCGCTTTTTCGAAAACCATCATATATATCACTTAGAAAGCAATGGCGAGGAGCTTATCATTTTTGATAAAATTAAATTGGCCCGAACAGATGAAACCATTGCCTTTATAGATTTCGGCAAAGAACTGGCTTCACTCCTAAATGCCAAAACAACATAAAAGCTGTGGCAGCAAACAAGCCCAAAGACAATGCACACTCAAGTCATGTTAAGAAAAGCCACACTTAATGATGCAAATTCCATTGCCCTCCTTTCTGAACAGTTAGGTTACGGCTATGATGTACAATCTACCAAAGCCCGTTTACAGGCAATACTAAACCACAATGAACATTGTGTATTTGTGGCCACATTAAGTGATAAGGTGGTGGGCTGGGTTCATGGGTTTTATATGCTTCGTGTTGAGAGTGATCCTTTTGTGGAAATTGGTGGATTGGTAGTAGATGAAAACCACCGTAAAATGGGAATAGGTATAGCGTTGATTGAAGAAGTAAAAAGTTGGTCTGCCGGTAAAAACTGCCAAAAGTTGAGGGTGCGGTGCAACATCATTCGGCTGGAAAGCCATGAGTTTTATAAGCAAATTGGTTTTACACTGAACAAAGAGCAGAAGGTGTTTGATATGCCATTGATGCCTGAGAGAGGGCAAGAAGTACAAAAAACCCGGTACTGAATATCAGCACCGGGCTCAATTTTAGATTTGCGGATTGTTTAAACACCTGCTATCGATTTTGCCTCATCAAAAGCCTTTTTAAATAGGTTTTCAATAAATGATCCCACATCTTTAATGTCCAGATCAATATTCCAGTCGTAAGGCTTGCTTAGCACGGTCACTTTCATTTCTGCTTTAAAGAGGTCTCCTTTCTCGAGTTCCTTCAAACTTCCTGAAATATGCATGCTCTTTATGTCAATTAAATCTCCGGAATGACTGGTGATATAACTGGCTAGCCCAAGTACCGCCTTAGATCCTGCTTTGGCTGCCTCGAGGCTCGCTTTGGCTGCACCAAAGGCTACGGCTGATGTTCCTACTTCCACCAGGTGTAATTCGGCCTGAGCTGCTTTTAAAGCGATATAAACCGCTGAGGTGCCAACGCTGGATAAGGTTTTATTGGCTGCATTTATAGCTAAGGTGCCGGCTGTTTTGGCGGCTGATAAAGCCTTTTCTGCTGCCTGCCATGCGGTATATTCAGAACCATGCTGTACAGCCGTTAGTGTTGCCTTGGCTCCTTCAAAAGCCGTGTACTTAGCCCCCGTTTTGGCAGCTGTAAGTGCAGCCTGG
>CAXBJE010000143.1:0-7855 GCA_963975525.1 uncultured Owenweeksia sp.
TTTTTGCTTTCCACGGGTTACAAATTCCTCCGGTCGGCCATACGTGTCGTTTGTTCTGGCTTTTACTTCAACCATTACCAGCCACTTTTCGGTTTCAGCTATAATGTCAATTTCTGCCTTTGCAAAGCGGTAATTGCGATGCTTTATTTTATAGCCGTGCTTTATCAGGTAAGCCGTGGCCTCATCCTCACCTACATTGCCAAGGTCGTTATGGTCAGCCATCAAATGTCAGTTTTACTTCCTTTTCAGATACATTTAGTGTGGCATTTCTTCCAAATATCAAGGTGCGGTTATCAGCCAGGTGCCCTGCAGGAAATCCAAAGCAGACGGGATACTCAAATTCACTCAAGTGCCTGTGGATAATCTCTTCGGCTGTTTCTCCAAAAGGAATGGTGTTGTCATTCATATCGCTCATGCCACCAATAATTACCCCAGAGGGTTTGGTAAAATATCCGTTCCTTTTCAAGTTGTACATCATTCTATCAACATGGTACAAGTACTCATCCAAGTCTTCAAGAAACAGAATATTGCCGGAGGTTTCAAGCGATGTGCGTGAACCTGCTTGGCTGTAAACCATTGATAAATTGCCACCTGTAATTTTTCCTCTGCCCATTCCAATCCTGTTAAAGGGATGAGCGGGAGCAGTATAACTGAGTGCTTCGCCAATTAAGGCTTGCCGAAGGCTTTCTAAGGCTTCCGTTGTATTAGTGGAAAAGTTAATTGGCATGGTACTATGAAGCGATTCAATACCAATCCGCGAAAGCTGGTTATGCAGAGCCGTAACATCACTGTAGCCCGCAATCCATTTTGGAGCCTTTAATAATGATGAAAAATTCACATCATCAATAATTCGAATTGTACCATAGCCCCCACGGGCGCACAAAATGGCTTTTATTTCAGGGTTATCAATAAAACCCTGTAGATCTGCTAGGCGTTCATTGTCAGTGCCGGCAAACTGATGCTCTTCCTTAAAAAGATTAGGTGCTGTTTGAACTTTAAATCCCCATTCTTTTAATAGCGCAATAGCTGGTTCCAGTTCTACAGGACTTATTTTGCGAGCTGTGGATAGTATCCCAATAGTGTCTCCCTGTTTAAGTACGGGCGGCCTTATCATCTGCTGGCGTTTTCCAGTTTCCTGCGATAAAATTGAATTGTATTTTCCAGCCCAAGGTAAAGTGCCTCAGATATTAAGGCATGGCCAATAGATACCTCTAAAAGATTTGGGACGTTAGCTGCAAAGTATTCAAGGTTTTCCTGGCTAAGATCGTGGCCGGCATTAACTCCCAGGCCATGTTGTGCTGCAATTTTGGCCGCCTCGGTATAAGGGGCAACAGCATTTTCAGGATCTTTAATATAACCAGAGGCATAATCTTCCGTGTAAAGCTCAATTCTATCAGCGCCCACTTTGGCGGCCCCTTCAATAAAGTCTTCGTTACACTCCATAAATATGGAAACCCTAATGCCTTCGGCTTTAAGCCGAGATACAACACCAGTTAAAAACTCTTCGTTTTCTACCGTGTCCCAACCGGCATTGGAGGTTAATACTCCCGGTGGATCGGGTACAAGTGTTACCTGTTCGGGTTTAACCTCCAATACCATCTTCATAAAATCTTCTGAGGGGTAACCTTCGATATTATACTCGGTAGTTACAATTTTTTTAAGCTCATAAACGTCATTATAACGTATATGTCTTTCATCCGGACGAGGATGAACAGTTATGCCTTGAGCTCCGAATTTTTCGCAGTCAGTGGCAACTTGTAAAAGGTCAGGTACATTGCCTCCACGAGCATTTCTTAGGGTGGCAATTTTATTAATGTTTACGCTTAGTCTTGTCATACTGAGCAAATATAAATCGTTAGTTTTGCTTGCAACATATGAAGGTAGATAATCATTTATTAAACGACTTGAAACCACTGGCTGACACGGATCAGGTGGGGGTTATCTTGGATACTATGGAAGAGTTGAAATTCTCTCATCTCCCGGTGGTTGATCAGGATAGGATTTACCTAGGTGTGGTGTGTGAGGATGATTTGCTTGAGGTTTCTGAAGAGGGTGATACACTTGGTAAGCATTCGCATCTTCTAAAATCGTTTTCGGTTGATCAGAAAGCCAATTTATTTGACGCCATAAAGATTATTGGTGAGGGAAACCTGAGCCTATTACCTGTGGTAAATGAAGATAAAAGGTATGTAGGTTATTTATCAACAAGTGAGGTAATTCAGGATTTGGGTCGCGATCTTACTTTTTCTGCTGATGGCGGTGTTATAGTTCTAAAAGTGCCTGTAAGAGATTATCAGTTGACCCAAATAGCGCAGATTGTGGAATCTGAAGATGCCCGTATCACGGGGCTACATATGTCTAACTCAAGCGATTCAGATCATATTAGTATATGTTTAAAGATTAATCAAACGGACCTTAGTCGTATTATCAAATCTTTTGAGCGGTACAACTACATTATTGTTGAGGTTTTTCACGAAAGCATTTTTGATGAAAATGTGGCAGACCGATATGAAGCATTTATGAAATACATAAATACCTGACGGATGAAGGTAGCCGTATTTGGGAAAATCATTAGCGCAGACACCAAACCTTTTATCCAAAACCTTCACCAACATTTGTTGGATATTGGGGCCGAGATAGTGGTAAACAAGCGACTTAATAAATTTATTGAGGAGCACTGTGAATTCAATCTTTCATTTCAGGATTTTAATTCTCATCAGGAGTTAATAGCGCATGAGCCAGACTTTGTAATTACCGCTGGTGGTGATGGAACTATCCTGGATGCTGTAACATTTGTGCGTGATTCAGGTATTCCGATACTCGGAATCAACACAGGCCGTCTGGGTTTTTTATCCAACGTAAGTAAAGAAAAGATTGGGCAGGCCGTTACTGCGTTGCAAACCGGGGAGTATACTTTGGATGACAGGTATCTGCTGCATGTAGATGCTCCGGGTCTTGATCTTGACCTCAATTTTGCTCTTAATGAGGTAACCGTGAGCCGCAAGGATACTACCGCAATGGTAACCATCCACACCTGGATTAATGACAATTACCTAAACAGTTATTGGGCCGATGGTTTGATTTTGGCCACCCCAACTGGTAGTACGGGTTATTCGTTGAGTTGTGGTGGGCCCATCATTATGCCTGGGTCAGAAAGTTTTGTCATTACACCCATAGCACCGCACAATCTCAATGTCCGCCCCTTCGTTATTCCCAATAACATGGAAATAAAGCTGAAGGTTGAAGGTCGTGAAAGGCAGTTTTTAATATCACTGGACAGTAGAATTTATGCTCTGGAGATTGGTGCTGAGGTAATTGTGAAACTGGCTAAGTTTAAAATCAGATTGGTGAAAACCGAAATTCAGGATTTTGCCGATACTATGCGCAATAAACTGATGTGGGGGCTTGATAAGCGCAACTAAAATTCCTTCCGCTTTTTTAAATTTTAATAACAGGCATTGTAATTCATTGCGCTGAGTAAGAGCTACTTTTTAGGGCTTCCGATACTCAATCCTGCGTGTTTGATTATATTTGCCCTCATTTTCACGAAATGAAGTTTAAGGTATTCATAATCAAATTATTAGCTGTATTTTTCTCACTTACAGCCAATGCTCAATATTCAGAGGTTGGTTTGTTTGGCGGAGGTACTGTATTTATTGGTGATGTAGGCAATTATAGCCTTCAATTGCCAAGCGGCTATGCCTTTGGTGGATTCTACAAATACAACTTTGGAGACCATTGGGCCGTAAAGGCACAATTGAACTATGGTTTTATTCAGGCCGATGATGCTCAGAGTAATTTTGAAAATCGTGTTAATCGCAACTTGAGCTTTCAGTCAAAAATTTGGGAGGGAAGTATAACTGCAGAATTTAACTTTTTGTCTTTTGAGCCAGGCACAAAGCGCAATCGAACGCCTTATTTGTTAGGGGGTTTTGGAATATTTTCGTTCAACCCGCAAGCTGAATACAATGGCCAGCTTTATGACTTGCAGCCTCTTGGTACCGAAGGGCAGCTAACATCCTCCAGCAGGGAAGGGCTATACCCATTGGCTTCGAGTTTTTTTGTGTTTGGTATGGGATATAAATGGGCGGTGGGTCGTTTTACAACCATTGGCTTAGAAACTTCTTTTAGAAGTACAAATACAGATTATCTTGATGATGTGAGCGGATTGTACGCAGACCCTGTAATTTTGGAAGAGGCCCGTGGCCCTGTTGCAGCAGCCTTAAGTGATAGAAGCCTTGACCAAACCAGCAAAGAGAATACATATAGAGGTGATCCTCAAAACCAGGACTGGTATATTTTTACCGGCATAACCCTGCAATTCAAGTTTGGAGAATTGTATGAAAAATGCGCCAACTTCGTAAGATAATGAGCTTAAAGGAACAACTCATAAAAGAAAGGCTGCCCAAGCATGTAGCTGTAATTATGGATGGCAATGGCCGATGGGCAAAAGGCCGTGGGTTTTTAAGGGCAATTGGCCACGAAAATGGTGTTGATGCTCTACGTAAAACTGCTACCACTTCGGCTGAGTTGGGTATAAAGTACCTTACGGTTTATGCTTTTTCAAGCGAAAACTGGAACCGACCAAAAAGTGAGGTAAATGCTTTAATGACTCTTTTGGTGAGTAGCCTGAAGAATGAATTAAAAACCCTCACGGATAATAAAATTCGATTAAATGCGATTGGTAACCTTAACTCTCTTCCCGGCAAATGTTATAAGGAGCTTATGGAAGTGATTGAGAAGACTAAAGCACATGATCATATGACACTGACGCTGGCCTTGAGCTATGGCTCCAAAGAGGAGCTTACAAATGCAGCGAGGGCCATTGCCCAAAAGGTGGCCGATGGAAACCTTAGCCCGCAGGAGATTACCGAAAGCACTGTGGAGCAAAACCTTTTTACAGCAGGAATGCCTGATCCTGATCTACTAATCCGCACTAGCGGTGAAAATAGAATCAGCAATTTTATGCTTTGGCAAATTGCCTATTCCGAATTGGTTTTTAGTGAAAAACTGTGGCCTGATTTTAATGAGGAGGATTTGTATGCCGCCTTGGTAGATTATCAAAGCAGAGAACGGAGATTCGGTAAAATAAGTGAACAAATTAAGCCTTGAGCTGCATGTGCAAATTCAATATAGGCCTGTTGTTGGCCGTTTTTTCCTTTTCAATTATCAATGCTCAAATTTCAACTGATAAGAAGCTTTCCGAACTTTCGGTAGATGCGCCCAGAGAATATGAAATTGGTGGAATAATAGTTACGGGTTCCGAAAACCTGGACAACCAGGTAGTAACGCTTATTAGCGGATTGAGTATTGGCGATAAGATTACCATACCAGGATCAGATATTACCGATGCTATTAAAAACCTTTGGCGCCAAAGGCTTTTTGATGATATAGGAATTTACATAACCGAGGTAAAGGGCGAAGTGGTATTTCTGGAAATCAGATTGAAGGAGTTGCCAAAATTGAGCAAGTATGGAATCCGTGGTTTGAAGAAGTCGAAGCAAAATGACCTGCGTGAAGAGCTAGATCTTAATAGTGGGGCCATTGTTACCGAAAACCTTGTTATTCAAACAAAAAATACGGCACGTAGATTTTTTGTGGAAAAGGGTTACCTAAACACTGAGGTTACTATTGTTACGCGGCCTGATACTACCAGGGGGAACTCTGTGATAATGGACATCACCGTAAGGAAAGGGGAAAAGGTGAAAATTAAAGACATCAATTTTCATGGTAATACGGTAACTGAAGTTGAGAAAGAACACTTTTTTGACTGGTTTAATAATACAGAGGGTTTAAGCGACAGGAAACTTCGCAAGGTCATGAAAGAAACCAAGCGTAAGCGCCTTTGGACAATTTTCAAAAGCTCCAAACTCAACCGTGAAGACTACAAGGAAGACAAGAATAGTATTATCAACAAATACAATTCTCTTGGATATCGTGACGCAAGAATTGTAAGAGATTCGGTTACTCAGGTGTCAGAGGATCGTGTGGTTATTGATATTTACATTGAAGAAGGGCGGAAATATTATTTCAGAAACATTACCTGGCTCGGTAATACCAAGTACAGTAATGAAACCCTTAATAAAGTACTTAAGATTAAAAAGGGGGAGATTTACGATGCAGATTACTTGCAGGAGCGCCTGTTTTTAGATCCTAACGGGGGTGATATTAGCTCTTTGTATTTGGATAACGGGTATCTGTTTTTTGATCTTAATCCAGTTGAAGTATTGGTTGAGAATGATTCTATTGACCTGGAGATGCGTATTCGTGAAGGTCGAGAGGCAACTATACGAAACGTAACAGTTGTTGGAAACGACAGAACTAATGACCATGTTATTTTACGTGAAATAAGAACTCGTCCCGGAGACTTATTCCGCAGAAGCGATATACAGCGTAGCTTGCGCGAACTGCAGCAACTGGGCTTTTTTGAGCCAACCGAGCTTGATGTAAAACCAATGCCAGATGCCGAAACGGGTACGGTTGATATTGAGTATTCCGTTGCGGAAAGAAGCACCAGCCAATTAGAATTACAAGGTGGATGGGGTGGAAACCGAATAGTGGGAACGCTTGGGTTAAATTTCAACAACTTCTCGGCAAAAAATATTTTTAAGAAAGGCGCATGGCAGCCATTACCTTCCGGAGATGGGCAAACCATCAACCTGAGAGCACAAAGTAACGGGCCTACCTATCAATCTTATAGTGCTTCCTTTACTGAGCCATGGTTGGGCGGTAAAAAGCCAATATCCCTAACCACATCTATTTATCATAACGTTCAGAATTCATTTCTGTCCAAGAGTGATCCTAACTTTTACTCCCTAAAAATTACGGGGGTTACTGTAGGCCTAGGAATGCGCCTTAGACGCCCGGATGATTACTTTACACTTTATCAGGCAGTAGATTTTCAGCGTTATGCGCTTAAGAATTATCAGTTCCGTGAAAGTGGAATTACATTCCCTGATGATGATATATATAACATAGCCTATAAAATTACCTGGGGCCGAAATAGCACGGATTATCCGATATATCCGCGTAAGGGTAGTTTGTTTAACATAACAGGTGAGGCTACTTTGCCATACTCTTGGTTCAGGGGCGAAACAAACTATAGTGAGATGCCGGGCTATGAGCGTTACAAGTTTTTGGAGTACTATAAGATTAAGGTAAATAGCAGCTGGTTTACCGAAATTTTGCCAAAATTGGTTATTAAGTCTGCTGGTGAGTTTGGATATCTGGGAGCATTTAGTCAGGATTTGGGTTTACCACCGTTTGAGCGTTTTTACCTTGGTGGTAGCGGGCTGCAAAACTTTGTGCTTGATGGTAGAGAGGTTGTAGCTCTAAGAGGATATCCCGATAATCGTGTTCTTCCTGAAAATCAGGATAGGGGACTGGCCGGTTCTATCTACAACAAGTTTACCCTAGAGCTTCGTTATTTAATTACCGAAAACCCTAGCGCACAAATATTTACCCTTGGCTTTTTAGAAGCAGGTAACAGCTACTCCAATTTTGAAAACTATGAGCCGTTTAAACTAAAGCGATCAGCAGGGTTTGGTGTAAGGATTTTTATGCCAATGTTTGGTCTGCTAGGAGTGGACTTTGGATATGGGTTTGATCAACTTCCTGGTGCTGTGGAGCCTAGTGGTTGGAACACCCACTTCATTATTGGTCAGCAATTTTAATTTAAGTAATTTCGCCCGCCTCATGAAAAGGAGCATAATTCTACTACTTGGTCTGGTTTTTGGTTTTCAGGTGTCCGCCCAGCGTTTTGGTATTGTGGACAGTGAGTTGATTTTAACCAAAATACCAGCTTACGGTCAGGCTCAAAAGCAGCTAGATCAGCTTTCGGCTCAGTGGTTGGGAG
>CAXBJE010000144.1:0-7829 GCA_963975525.1 uncultured Owenweeksia sp.
TACAGAGGCCCGGGAAAAGGTCAATGAAATAAGAGCCTTAATTGAGCAAGGGATTAATCCCAATGTTCAAAAGAAGATAGATAGATCACACTTGAGCTACAAACAGCATACAACCTTTGAAGCCATTGCCAGAGAATGGCACTCTAAAGGAACGTGGGTCGAGAAATATGCCCAATCCATCATTAAATGTCTTGAAAGAGATGTCTTCCCCTTGATCGGATATCGCCAGATTGATGAAATCACCTCGCGTGATATTATTCTTGTTTTGGATAAGGTAGTTCAGGAAAAAGAGGCCTTGGACCTTGCCAAACGTATTTGCCAGCGTTGTGAGGCCGTGTTTGACTATGCTATCCTTAAAGGGCTTTGTGATAACAACCCGGCCATAGGCCGATCCAAGTTTGTTCCCCCTCCAAAGCGGCAGCACCGCCCTCATTTGATGGAATCCCAACTACCTGAATTTTTGAGGAAACTGGATGATTATCCCGGTCGTTCCTATGTAAGGTTGGGACTGGAACTGCTGGTACTAACGTTCGTAAGACCTGGTGAACTCCGCTTAGCCCGCTGGGAGGAGTTTGATTTTAAACAGGCACTTTGGAGCATTCCGGCTTCGCGAATGAAAATGAAGCGGCCACACGTTGTGCCCTTATCTGACCGAACACTGGAAATTGTTAAAGAGCTACAGAATTGCACAGGAGAAGGCGAACTGGTTTTCCCAAGTATCCGTTCACCACATAAACCACTGAGTGATGTAACCTTTTTAAAAGCTCTAAAAATTCTCGGCTACAAGGAGGAGAAAAAGATAACCCCACACGGGTTCCGTCACACGGCCTCCACTGTCTTAAACGATCATGGCTTTAACAGTGATCACATCGAACGACAACTGGCCCATGTGGAACAAAGCAAAATCCGTGGGGTATATAACCATGCGGAGTATTTAAAGCAGCGCAGGGAAATGATGCAGTGGTACTCTCATCATCTGCAGAAACTAAAAGCCCAAAAAGAAGGGGGCCAATAGCCCCCCACAGTGTGATCTAAGACCCGACTCTTTGCCTGGAATTGATCCATTGATTGATTTCTTCTTCTCTCCATCCCACCGAACGTTCCCCTAGTGGTACAGACTTTGGAAACTTTCCATCTCTGATGTATTGATAGATGGTGCTTTTTGGTAGACCGGTCCGTTCAGCTACTCGGTTTATTCGCAGGATTTTTGGTATGTATAGAGCCATGTTGCTCTCCTTTCAAAAATGGCAGGTAAGTTAGCTGCGTTGATCCAGAACGATTTTCAGGGTTTCAACGTCAACCCCGGTGCCTGCAAGAAGGGTACATAATGATTTGAAGCAATCCCTTACCTGAAGGAAGGCCGTAAAACCCTGCCCACAGTCTTCGAGCTTGAAATGCCGCATCATGTAGCAATGTGGTTCGAGGCGGCTATCAAGGGCCTCCACATATAGCTGTGACTTCTCCATTAGATAAGACAAAAGCTCTTCAATAGAAGGGGAGTGACCGTATTTACACGGGTATTTTGGGATGATGATCCTATTGCCTGTGGTGTGTTCACAAATGGTCACCCTAAGACACTTTATCCAAGGCTGTTTGTGATGTTTTATTGACAGTTGTTCCGAGTTTATGCTAAATATAAGGTCGTCCCAATAGGGAGTAGGATTTTGCCGCAAGCTGATCTCTCCTGTGTTTGTGGATGATTAAGAGAACCCCGCTTCCGATTAGTCGCCAAACGAACTCGGTCGCGGGGTTTTCACATAGTGATACTTTTAGTATAGAAAACAAGAGCTTGACTTGTCAAGGTTTTGGCCTGAAGAAATACAATCATAGGTTATCGTAATCTCGTCCTATTCCTTTGTCTTTGCTCTTTTCAGGAGAGGGTTGATCTTTGATATTTTCTTTATGCTGATCCGCCCACCGATGGATTTCCTTATCCAATTCTTTTTCAAATTGCTGTTTCCCATCCTTTAGGCCCTGAATATAATCGTCCTGTTCCTTCAAAGTCTCAATAAGATTTTTTGCTAATTCAGGTGACTCCTTGCGGATGACGTAACCACTATTAAAACCTTCGATATATTTTGCAGATGGCTCCATATTAAAAGGTGTTGTGGGCGTTATGGTCCAAATACTCATGAATGGAATCCCGATCATAAAGGATGATCTTCTTTTGAGGCTGGGAAAACCGGATTTTACCCTCGTCCCTTAACTTCTGCAAAGTAGTTGGTGATTTAATTTCCAGTTCAGCCATAGCCTCTTCTCTGCCAATCCACTTCTTCTTGTCCGATTTGTCCTTGGCGCCAATGCGCTGCACCACCTCTTCAACAAGGGTGTAAAATGCTTGGGTTTCAAGGCAGATAACTTCCATGGCCTAAAAATAGAGAATAATTGTTAAGACGATTTACCATTCAAAAACAAATTGAACCATTTAGCACCAACTCATAGCAAAAGGTCGAATTGTTTTACCTATGTTTTACCCAACAAAAAAAGCCGACTATTTTTAGTCGGCTTTCTCTTAGTACAGGCGGAGAGACTCGAACTCTCACACCTCGCGGCACTAGATCCTAAGTCTAGCGTGTCTACCAATTCCACCACGCCTGCGTGCACTGTTTTGGTAAAAAGCGGTTTCCCACTTCCTTCATGCAATTAACTCTTTTCAGATGTCTCTCACATTTCGGGCGGCAAATATAAAAGCAAATATATTGTCATGCAAGAAAAATATTTGACTCTTATTTCCCTTGGGCAAGGGGCGGCAAATGGCTACTTTTGCCCCCTTATTTTTCTACCAAAATGATGAAGTCTTTTGACCTTACTAAACTGGATGGCAAAACTGCCCACGCCCACCTTTTAGGTGCCGTTGGCCCGCGCCCCATAGCCTTTGCCAGCACAATGGATGCCGAAGGAAATGCCAACCTCAGCCCATTCAGTTACTTCAACGTTTTTAGCTCTAACCCTCCCATTGTAGTTTTTTCTCCCGCCCGCAGGGTGAGAGACAATACCACAAAACATACGCTTCATAATGCTGCAGCCACAAAGGAGGTGGTTATTAATGTGGTAAACTTTGACATTGTACAGCAGGCATCCCTGGCTTCTACAGAGTACGGTGATGGCGTAAATGAGTTTACCAAAGCCGGCCTAACACCAATTGCATCCGAACTTGTAAAACCCTTTAGGGTGAAGGAGTCTCCGGTACAAATGGAATGCAGAGTAAATGATATTATTTCGCTTGGCCCCAATGGTGGTGCAGGAAACCTTATTATTTGCGAAGTGCTCAGAATGCACATTGACGAAAAGGTGATGAATGAAGCAGGTATTATCGATCAGCAAAAAATTGACCTGGTAGCACGTATGGGTGGCAACTGGTATTGCCGCGCTCATGGTGAGGCTCTTTTTGAAGTGGAAAAACCTTTAACCACTTTAGGTATTGGTGTAGATCAAATCCCTAAACGCATCCGCCAAAGCATGTACCTTACTGGCAACGACCTTGGCAAACTGGGTAATGTTGAAAAATTACCTACGGATGCGGAACTTGCGGAATTTTGTGAAAAACGCAGAATAAAGGAAATTTTTGAAAGCTCAGATAATGGATTGGAGGTGCATGAACAGCTGCACCAATATGCCAAGGAGCTTTTGGAGGAAAACAAAGTAAAGAAGGCCTGGATGGCTTTATTAAGTGATAAAATAAATCGTTCTTAAAATATAATTATGGAAATCAGCGGAAGCATCAAAAAAATTGGGGACGCCCAACAAGTAACCAGCTCATTCACCAAGCGCGAGTTGGTGGTAACTACTGAAGAGCAGTACCCTCAGCATATAATGATAGAATTTGTGCAGGACCGCACCTCATTGCTGGATGCATTTAATGTAGGTGATAAAGTAACTGTGGGTATCAACATCCGTGGCCGTGAGTGGCAAAGCCCACAAGGTGAAATCAAGTATTTCAACTCTATAAATGGCTGGAGAATTGAGAAAGCCGGAAGTAGTGCTCCTGCTCCAAGTTCAAACGGAAGTTTTAATTCAGGCAGCACGGCTCCTGCACCTCCCATGGCTCCATTGGCCGATGATGATGAGGATGACGATTTGCCGTTCTAAATAAATACTAAACACTGAGAGCACAGAGAATACGGAGAAAAAGAAATACGTAGTTTTTTCTTTTTTTTATGAAACTCTTTGTGCTCTCCGTGTGTCTCTGTGGTTTATGTCCTAAATTCGGCTGCCCAACACCACAACCATGAGCTTTGCCGAAAAATTTGAAAGAGCATTTCGCTCTCTACTCCCCTCTCCTTTTACTATTGCGGTTTTACTCACCCTGGCAACCATGGTGCTGGCTTTGCTTTTTGGAGATTTCCAGGGAGAAACAAATCCGATATTTCAGGTATTAGACTTTTGGCAGGCAGGACTGTGGGATTCACCATTACTGGCCTTTGCTGTACAAATGATGTTGATCCTGGTTTTGGGGCATATCCTTGCCTTGGCACCAGCGGTTAGTCAGGCCATTGACCGCATTATAAGTTTTAGCACCACTCCCGCCAAAGCGGCCTTTCTGGTTACTTTCTTCACCATGTTGGTGGGCTTTTTCAATTGGGGCTTAGGATTAATTTTTGGGGCCATCCTCGCCCGCAAAACAGCGGAGAAATTCTCCCACGAAGGAAAAAGTATAAACTACCCACTTTTGGGTGCTGCAGGTTATGCAGGCATGATGGTTTGGCACGGAGGTATTTCTGGTAGCGCACCAATAAAGGTGGTTGAAGAAGGACACTTACCTCAACTTATGTCGGGTGTTATTTCTGCAGACAGAATTGAAACCCTTGCTGCCTCAATACCATTTGAGCTGACCATTTTCAGCCCAATGAACCTAACGGCCTCACTAATTCTGCTAGTGGCTTTACCCACTATGATGGCTCTTTTTGCAAAACGCAGTAAAAGTGATGTGGCACTTCCTACATCAAGTTTCTCAAACGCTTCTTCAAACATTCCCGAGAGTGTTACGGGAGCAGAAAAGCTGGACTACAGCAGGATCTTCTGCGTTGGTTTTGCCTTACTCATACTAGGCTATGCCGTTAGTGTTCCCTTTCGGGAAAGAAATGGATTGGGATTTATAAACCTCAATTACCTCAACTTTACGTTGTTTGGGCTGTGCCTCTTATTCCATGGGCGCTTCAGCAATTTTCTAAGGGCATTAGAAAGCGCCATTTCGGGAGCTTCCGGCATTCTCATTCAGTTTCCACTCTATTTTGGGATTATGGGTATCATGCGCTCCAGCGGTTTGATTGACATTATGAGCGAGTTTTTTATTTCCATATCCACACCCACCACCTTCCCCATCTTTACTTTTATAAGTGCCGGACTGGTAAACATATTTGTCCCAAGCGGTGGCGGGCAATGGGCAGTGCAAGGGCCAATCATCATTCAGGCAGCGGATAGCCTTGGGGTGAGTTTGCCAAAAAGCATAATGGCACTGGCCTATGGAGATCAAATTACCAATATGCTCCAACCCTTCTGGGCACTACCGCTACTTGGCATCACAGGCCTTAAAGCCCGCGATATACTCCCCTACACGCTGCGAATGCTCATCATAGGCTCGCTAATTTTTGTTGCCGTATTACTTTTGTTCTGATGCCGGTTTTTCAACTAGATAGCAGCCTTTGGTTTCCTTCGGAAGAAGTGTTTGAAGACCATGGTATAGTGGCCATTGGTGGAGATCTTAGCCTAGATCGCCTCATACTCGCTTACAATTCCGGCATTTTCCCTTGGTATAATGAAGATGAGCCCATACTGTGGTGGAGCCCTAAGGAACGTATGGTGATGGTACCGGGAGAGGAGAAAGTCTCCAAAAGTCTTCGTAACATTTTAAATAGAAACCTCTTCACCGTTACCGCTGATACCGCATTTGCGGAAGTAATAGACCATTGTCAAAAAATACCCCGAGTCGGGCAGGATGGCACCTGGCTTGGCGATGATATGAAAGCCGCCTATATGGAACTACATCGTGAGGGATTTGCCCATTCTATTGAATGTTGGCAAAATGGAGAGTTGGTGGGCGGCCTCTATGGAGTTTCCCTGGGTAAGGTGTTTTGTGGTGAATCTATGTTTTCAAAGGTTAGCAACGCCAGTAAGGTTGCGTTTGTAAACCTCAGCCGAAAGCTGCAGGAATTAGACTTTCACCTTATAGACTGCCAGGTGTACAATCCCTTTCTCTCTTCTCTTGGGGCGTATGAAGTTTCAAGAAATGATTTTTTAGAGATTATTGAACAGAATGATTTGAAGAAAACAAAGAGGGGAAGTTGGAAAGGTTTTTTTTGAGTGACAGGGCCGTGGACACCCAATCGTATTTCGATTCCGCCCCTTCAGGGCTTGATTACCATTTTGCTATTAAATAGCGAGGGGCGTTACCGCCTCGCTGGCATATATTGCCCTTTCAGGGCTAAGCCTTCATTCCAATGGAGATTGGCTATATTATCAGAGCAAGGCGCTTTAACGCCTCATTAAAGTACCTCACTCTTTCCGGGCTAAGCAGATTTATCTATCCACAAATCCTAATAACCGTTATAAGCTGAGCCCTGAAAGGGTGAAAGATGTCAACATCCCGTGCAGCGGGATGAAAAGTATAGCACAAATTGGAGAGAAGCCCTGAAAGGGCGCAATATTATTATTCAACAAATCAATTCTCTAATCCCAAACAAAGCGGTCCTCAAACTCCACATTGTACTTTTTAAGAAAGGCTAAGTATTCTTCTTTAAATGATTTCTTTTTGTGATGCGCATGTTGATTGGCAATGTAGTTTACCACCGTTTCGACCTCTGATGGATTTATGGAAAATGCTCCATAGCCATCTTGCCAATAAAAGTTTTGATAGCCCTCCCCTTTCTTTTTTATCCATTTGGAGGAATGTGACTTCAGCTCTTCCAGCAATTTGATTAGGGTTATTTTTTTTGAGAGCATGCAAAGGATATGCACATGATCCGTGTATCCACCTACTTTCAAAACTTGGCAGTCAAGTTTATTACATATGCCCCCCAGATAACTATGAAGTTCGGCCTCTACGGGGAGTTGAATTAATGGTTGACGATGTTTTGTGCTAAACACAATGTGGATGTAGTTTTTAACAAGGGATTGTCCCATGATGATGAGTTAGGTTTTGGCTATTTTATTACACCCTTTCAGGGCTGATATATTTTTCTATTGCTTATGCAGCGAGGGGCGTTGCCGCCTCGCTATCATATACACCCCCTTCGAGGCTAAGCCCACATTAGATATGTTTCACTAAAATAGATTATTCATATTTGAAGCGTTAAATTCTGCAATAAAAGTTCATTTGAGTGGGATATTACTTTACTGGAAACAATTATGAAAAGCCCCGCGGGGGTGCCATATGCCAACATCCCGTGCAGCGGGATGAAGAGTAAAGCACAAACTTGCGAAAAGCCCTGAAAGGGTGCTTTACGAGCAGACAGGGCTACCGTCTATACCCTAATCATATTTTAAGACCTTTGCCTGAGCTGGTAAACTCCAAACAGCCAAAACATTTTGCATGACAAACAACGACATACTTAAGCGCATCCGCTACACATTTGATTATACTGATGCCCAGATGATAGACCTATTTGCGAGGGGTGGATTGGAAATAACACGTGCCGAGGTAAGCGATTGGCTGCAAAAAGAGATTGATGACGATTTTAGGGAGTTAGACGATAAAAGTCTGGCCACTTTTTTAAATGGATTGATAGTGGAAAAGCGCGGCCCACGTACCGATGGAAAGCAAATGCCTCCCGAAGACCGGCTGAACAACAATATTATTCTAAAGAAAATTAAGATTGCCCTGGACCTAAAAA
>CAXBJE010000145.1:0-7816 GCA_963975525.1 uncultured Owenweeksia sp.
CCTTAAGATACATCTGATCCAATTCCTCGGCCGTTTCAGATTCTCTCCTTTCATCTTTCTTCTGCTCTCTTTCAGCCTTTTCCGACTCTAACAATCTACTCTCTATTTCTCTAAGCCGCTCCCTATAGCCTGGGCTCAATTCACCCTGAAGCATTTGCCTCTCAAGCTCCTTCATTTCATTTATAGCCTTCTGTAGGCTCCCTTTTGACCCATCCTTCCCTTCGTTCTTACTAAGTTCTTCCAACGTTTGCCTAAGCTGCTCCTGCTCGCTAATTGCCTTAACCACTTCCTCTCCAGACATTCCCCTTTCACCATTCTTCTCTCCAGCCTTCTGTCCGTCTCCTTTCTTTTGACCTTGAGCCATTCTATCCATCTTTTCACCAAGACCCTGCTGCATTTGTCTGATTTGAGCCATTCCTGGCTTACTGCCTGGTTTGTTACCCGGCTTTTGACATTGTTGATCTCCAGGCTTTGATTGTGCAGCCATTTGTTGCATCTGCCTAAGACTCTGATCTAACATTAAAGCCAAGTTATTGGCCGAGGTCATAACAAACTGTTGATGACCAGCGGCCTGTCCACTCCGCAATTCCTGTAAATCTTCTATGCTCTTATCAAGGTTACTCTTTATCAAATCCAACTCCGTGAAAACATCCTGTTGGATTTCCGGCACCTCTTTAGCCAGTACAGTGAGGCTATCCTCAATTACCTGAGCACCATCCTTAAGCCTCATCTGTTCCAATAATAACTTCTTAAACAAAGGATCCTCCCTTTCAACCTTTTTACTGCGATCACTCAAAGACTCCACATCAAACGACAAAACCTCCAAATTCTCTAAAATCTTTCTCAGTGCGGCCATATTAACCTCATTGGCTTTTGCCTGCATTTGCATCATGGAATTCTGCAGCGACTCACTCATTTCGCTCATCTTTTCCCCAGCCTTCTTTTGCCCATCATTTGCCTTTTGTTGCTGGTCCTTTTCCAAGCTCTCTTGCGCCTTATCCATTTCCTCCGAAGCTTCCTCTCCCTTTTCCTCCGTTTTCTGGTCATCCGTTGCCTTATCAAAAGCTTGATTCTCCTCCTTCATCTCCTTAACCTTCTTCTTTACCTCCTCAAGCTCCTTACGAACTTCCTCCTGACTTTTAGATTCCTCTCCTTTCTCCGCAACCTCATCCTCCTTCTTGGCAAGTTCTTCCATCTTCCTGGCCAGCTCCTCAAGCTTCTCCGCTTGCTCCAAAATATCCTTTTGAAATTTTAGATCTTTTATCAAATCATCCTTGCGCTCCAGGGCCTTTTGATTTTGCTCGTTACTCTTCTTAAGCTCTTGTAATTTTTCCGCCAACTTCTGAACATCCAACTTATTCATGAGCTTCTCAATCTCCTTCATTAACTCCTCAACCTCCTTCTCTTTCTCGGTATCAATCTTATCTATCTCCTCTTCCTTCTTCTTTATTTCCTCACTTTTATTGTCTAGCTTCTCCTCCTTCTTTTGCAGCTTCTGCATTAACTCCTCATTTTGCTGTTGCTTCTCTAGCAACTTCTGCTGTTTTTCCAATAAGTCCTTGAGTTTGGACTTCTCCTTAAAGCTCAAGCTCTTCTTATCCATCAACTCCTTACGTAATCTTTCTAAAGCTTTTTGAATTTCGTCCAATTGCTCCTTATTCTCCTTGGACCTGTTGAAGTACTTTTCATACTCCTTGGAAATTTCCTCCTTCTTCGCCTTCTTTCCCAAAACATTAATAGCAAACTCCTGAGAGCGGGACTTCTTAGAACCGTTAACCGCATCATTGTCACCAACTTCCAAGTATACCCGTACACTCTGCGTATTATCCCCACTAAGGCTGTCCAAAGTGATAACCCCGCCTATTGGAATAGTGAGCCCCGAACCCGCATAGGGAACTTTTTTTGCACTTAACTGATCTCCACTCTTAATCCAAAGCCTTAAACTGTTGAAACCGTAGTCGTCAACAATTTCGCCAGTATAGTAAACCACATTGGACCTTCCGCTATCCAACACAAAGTCCACCTTAATTTCAGGAAATTCATCCCTTATTACCTTTAGCCTATTACCCGTTATATTATCCTTTTGTAAAACCTCATTTCTAGTTTTGACCGAATAGTCAAAACCTCTTCTAACAATTCTATCCAAACCAAAATTATTGCCATCAACCCTGTTGAATTTCTCACTCACGCTATCAACCACCAAAAAAGCCTCTTTAGCCTGACGGAGGTTTAACAGCCAACTTACCTTGCTTCCCTCAGGTACATCTTGCACCAATTTGGCCTCCGTTTCAAAAGGTTTAACGCCAGTATACTTTGGAGGTACAACTCTAAGTCTAAAAGAGTTAATCTGTGGAACTGGTAATACTTCAAAATGGAAATTAGGGCTTAAAAAACCCGTAGCTGAAAATCTAAAATCAAAGCTTTTTTGAAGGTTGTTCACTGTAAACTGGAAATCTCCACTTTTAGTTCTAACCATCCGGCCAATACCATTTGGCAGAATTATTTCCGCCTCAGCAGGTAGTGTATTTCCTTTAAAACTCAACTCAAACGTTACATCATCTCCCTGCTCCCCACTTAGGTCAACATTCTTCAACACAAAATCAAAAGGAGCCTCTGGTAAAAATTCCTCATTATATGCCGCCAGGCGCTTTCCGCTCTCGCTAACTACATCCCATCGACCACTAATAAAGATGCCGGCAAATACGAATACGGGAACAACCAAAATGGGCCAGTATTTCTTATTCTCACCCAAATCAATGGCACTTGTAAATGGTACAGGACTTAGTCCTCTAATTCTCTGCTCGATGCTCGACTTAAGTAAATCGGATTGGGCTGTAGAAATAGACTGCAATTGCAGCGTGTTAAGAATTTTATCATCTACCTCAGGAAAATGCCTGCCGATTATCTGTGCTGCCTTGGAGTAGCTAATTCGCTTACCAAGATTAAAAAGCTTGGCCAGTGGATACAAAACATAATAGCCCAATATGCCTAGCAGCCCTACAAGCAGACTAAGTAGCAAAACAAACCGAGTAGCGGAACCAAAACGCCCAAAGTACTCGGCAATGGTAACTATGAATAAATAGCCCAGGCCAAGCCCTATCCCATATATCAATCCTTTAATTAACCGATTGACATAATACTTACGGATAAAAACTTCAAGCTTTTCGCGAAGGGTATCTTTCATTTCCATGTTATCATACAGCTTTTAAACAATTTTAAACGCACTCAAAACTTCTTAATTGCTGTAATTCAAAGGTACAAAGCGCATTAAGATATTTACCTTTGCGCCCCAAAATCAATACCACTAATGAGCGAAAGAAAAGTAAGAGTACGTTTTGCCCCTAGTCCTACCGGCCCATTACATATGGGAGGTGTGCGTACCGCCCTATATAACTACCTGTTTGCCAAGCAACACGGTGGCGATTTTTTGTTGAGAATAGAAGATACAGATCAAACACGATTTGTTCCCGGAGCCGAGGATTACATTATTGAATCGCTAAAATGGTGCAATATGCCCATTGACGAAGGTCAAAGTGTTGGCGGAAAATATGGCCCTTACAAGCAATCGGAGCGCAAGCATCTTTATCGAAAATATGCGGATCAGCTTATTAAATCTGGCCATGCGTATTATGCCTTCGATACTGCAGAAGACCTGGACAGAGTGAGAGAACTAGCCAAAAGTGCCGGCTCTTCAAGCTGGCAGTATAATCATGTTACCCGCGCTCAAATGAAAAACTCTCTTACGCTATCTGCCGCAGAGACTCAGGAACGTTTGGAAAAAGGCGAACCTTACGTAATCCGCATTAAACTTCCGAGAAACGAAGAGGTGAAATTTGAGGATATGATTCGTGGTTGGGTATCTGTAAATACCAACAACATGGACGATAAGGTTCTTTTTAAGTCTGATGGTATGCCCACCTATCACCTGGCTAATATTGTAGATGATCACCTTATGGATATCAGCCATGTAATCCGTGGTGAAGAATGGCTACCCTCTGCGCCTCTTCACATTTTGATGTATAGGTATTTCCGCTGGGAAGAAACCCGCCCACAGTTTGCTCACCTACCCCTCCTCCTTAAGCCCGATGGAAATGGTAAACTAAGCAAACGTGATGGTGATCGTCTTGGTTTTCCCGTTTTCCCACTACAGTGGAAAGACCCCGAAACCGGAAATATTTCTTCAGGATACAGAGAGGAGGGTTACTTCCCGGAAGCCTTTATAAATATGCTGGCATTTTTAGGTTGGAACCCTGGAACCGACAAGGAATTGTTCAGCATGCAGGAGCTTATTGATTCGTTTACCATCTGTCGTGTAAACAAGGCTGGCGCTAAATATGACCACGACAAAACAAAGTGGTTTAACCAGCAATACCTCCGTATGAAAACGGATGAAGAGCTAGCAGAACTACTACTTCCATCGCTAGCATCAAAAGGCTATAGTACCGATAAGGCATATGCCACACAAGTGGTTAGTATAATGAAGGAACGTGCCTATTTTATTGCGGATTTACTGGTTGAAGGGGAATACTTTTATGTGGCTCCAACTGAGTATGATGAAAAAACGGTAAGCAAAAAATGGAATGAAGAAGCGCGTGAACACGTTTCGAACCTGGCAGACCGATTTGAAGCCATGAACGTTTTTGACGCAGCATCCATTGAAGAAAACTTTCAGGCTTACCTAAAAGAAAAAGAAACCGGCTTTGGAAAAGTTGGACCTGGCTTTAGGCTGGCAGTAACTGGTCTTGGTATGGGTGCAGGCATGTTCCAGATTTGTGAAATACTAGGCAAGCAAGAAACGCTAACCCGTATGCGTGCAGCATTAGACAAACTACCTGCCTAGTGGACAGAATAGAAGTTGAAGGCATTAAGCTTTTTGGATATCACGGTTGCCTTGATGAAGAAGGTAAAATCGGTACGGATTATCGTGTAAATGTTACGGTGTGGGGCGATTTAAGTCGCCCCGCCCAAACAGACGACCTGCATGACACCCTGGATTATGTGATAATTAACCGCATAGTTAAGGAGGAAGTGGCTATCCGTTCCAAGCTGATAGAGCATGTGGCCAATAGAATTCTAAATCGCTTATTTGAAGAAATGCCACCTGCACAAAAGGCAGAAATTAAGCTTAGTAAACTCTACCCTCCAATAAATGGTGATGTGGAAAGCGTAAGTGTAGTAATGAGCCTCGCCCGCTAAAGCCCGTTTAGTCGATTATAATCTGCCTGGTTATATAAACCCACATCACAGGTGTAATAGTTCCACATAACGTAGTACACAGCGTTATCCTGAATGTATAAGTTCCCCTGACCCTTTGCGCTACAGTCTTCATAACCGCATGTTATCAGTCCACTTACTGAATAATTCTGAGCGCCTGTTGGAATATTACCAATTGTAAAAGGGTTTGAGTTTGGGTTAAAGATTCTGCCTCCAATATTTATGTTGAGATTGAGGTTGCAGTCCAGTGCATCCCCCATGTATTTAAGAGTAATATAGCCAGTTGATCCTCCTGAAGTGACTTGGTTTCCTTCATTATTAGGCCGGCTTCCCTGTATCTCATCATATCCATTTTGATTGCCATTTGGCCGGTTATTATTGTTTTGAGCATCATCCTGATCAGGGGGATAGGCATCTTGTAATACAATGGCATTTTCTAGTTTTACTTCTGTTTCCTTTCCCTCAAAATTCACTTTTACCTTTTCTCTATTCGTAACATAGCTTTTGTGCTTTATCACTACATCCAGATACTTTTGACCAGTGCCTTTTACCTCAAGTGCAAACCTTCCGTTACCATCACTTTTATCCAAAAAACTGTTGTCTTGAGAAACTTCAATATTGGCACTAACCACAGGCCCACCATTGGCATCAACCACTTTACCCACTATGTATCTAGATACAAGCCTACCCTCTTTTTCCCTTGCGTTTTTTACAACATCCAGATAAACCCACGCTCCAATACCAACAAAAGCCACTGCTCCGGCAAACATTACTATCATGCGGATAACCTTATATCCTTGATCCTTGGTAAGCCCGGGGAAAATGTTCTTTCGAATTACACTGCTAAAAATTAGCACCAAGGCTCCGATTACAATTCCCGCAATCCCGGCAATTTTTCCTAATCCTGCTAAAGCGTTTAAATCCATTAGGTTTGGTATTAAAATGTGTGATAATTGGAGAAATGAAAGTACATAAAATTCAATGTTTCCTTATGTCTACAAGTATTTGTTATTTTTGCCCTCCTCAAAATGGTTCCGTGGTCTCGGCTCAGCCGAGACTAGGCACTGAAATAAGGTTCCGTGGCCGAGTGGCTAGGCACTGGTCTGCAAAACCAGCTACAGCGGTTCGAATCCGCTCGGAACCTCTTCACAAAGGCTTGGCTTAACTGTCAAGCCTTTTTTTTGTCCATAACTTAAATTCATGTTCTGCTCAAAGGTTCCGTGGTCTCGGCTCAGCCGAGACTACCCACTGGTCTGCAAAACCAGCTACAGGGGCTCGAACTATTTTCATTGAGGTGGCTACCGAAGTAATCCGCTAGGAACCTCTGAAACAGTTATTCGTTAACTGGTTATTAGTTAAAAAGGCTTGGCTTCGTTGTCAGGCCTTTTTTTATTTCCACACTTCTCTCCAAACACTTTTTTATCCCATCATATTTCCAAACCTTTGGAATCCTCATTTGTTGAAAGCAAAAACTCATTCCTATGGAGTATGTAAGACGTGATGATCAATGGATTCCTAAACTCGGTTTTGGCACCTTTAACCTTACGGGAAGGGAGGCGTTAGGAGTTTTGGAATTTGCTTTGGACGTAGGTTACCGGCATTTTGATACTGCCCAGATGTACGAAAACGAAGATGTAATCGGGCAGGTTATAGGCAACACGTCTATTCCTCGTGAAAGGCTTTTTATAACCACAAAAGTCTGGGGTACCAACCTGTCAAAAGATCGCTTTATGCCTTCAGTAGAGCGAAGTCTCGAAAATCTAAAACAGGATTACGTTAACCTATTGCTACTTCACTGGCCCAATAAGGGTATTCCTTTGGAGGAGTCTCTTGAGCAATTGCAACTTGCCCAGCAAAAAGGCTATTGCAAATTGATAGGCGTAAGTAACTTCAATATTGATTTACTGGAAAAGGTGGAAAAACTGGGCGTGAAAATTCATTGCAACCAATTTGAAAACCACGTATTTATTGATCAGAGAGCCTTGATTGAAAAAACACGTTCCATGGGGTGCTTTATTACCTCTTATGCGCCTATTGCCAAAGGGCAGGTGGCTGATGAACCCGTGCTACAGCGTATTGCCAAAAAACACAAGGTAACCGCTGCCCAAGTGGCCTTGCGCTGGTTAGTTGAACAAGAGGATGTTGTGGCCATTCCAAAGTCTAGTCAGTTAATTCGCATCAAGCAAAACTTTGATGTATTTAACTTCCATTTGGAGGAAGATGAGATTGCGGAAATCAGAAAATTGAAAGAAAGAAACCTGCGACTTATTGACCCTGAGTTTGCACCAAAGTGGGATTGATTTGGGTAAAAAACTTCCACTAGAGTATTTCCAGCAATCTGATGTAGTTCTTCTCTCTAAAGACCTTATTGGCAAAAAGCTTTGTACAAACTTTAATGACCAGTTTACCTCCGGAATAATTACTGAAACAGAGGCCTATAACGGACGAACCGACAAGGCTTGCCATGCTTTTGGAGGCCTAAGAACCAAGCGCACAGAGACCATTTACCAGCAAGGCGGTATTGCCTATGTTTATCTCTGTTACGGCATTCACCACCTCTTAAACTTTGTTACCAATCACGAAGATTTGGCCGATGCTATAC
>CAXBJE010000146.1:0-7775 GCA_963975525.1 uncultured Owenweeksia sp.
GGTACGAATAAGAGGAAAGCTTACACCATCAGGTACAAGGTGTATCGAAGCAATTTTCCCTTTGCCAAATGGAAATGCAACAGTCATTTTAACTCCTAAAATTGGAGAAAATGGGGAACTCATACTTGATTCAGCAGGAGAAAAAAATGGAGATTGCGGGTTTTACTTTTTGCTGAAAGACTCAAGCGGACAATTATGGGCCAAGTTCATTAAATCATTTAAAGACAAGCTAGTAGTAAGTAGTGTAAATGATAGAATTACTGCCATACAAACTTTAACTTTATGGAATTTCAGAGTTCTGAAATTTGAATATGAAATAAAGAAACTCAATAAAACAACTTTAAGAAATAGCGCCATGCAGGACGCTACTGCTCCTAACTAGTCTTTTTTAACCAACCTAAAACCTAACCAAAATGGGGAAAACCACCAGAAGAAAATTTATCATAGGAACTTTATCCGCACTTGGATTTATTGGAATAAGCGGGTGGTTCGGGAAACGAAATATTTTGACCTGGATTGTACGCAAAGACAATGACAGCGAGCCAAAAATGACTTTAACTCCTAATATTGATGACGATATTTGTGTATTGTCATCACCTATTTCAGAAGGACCCTATTATTTGAAATCACCTTTGAGAAGCGATATTAGAGAAAGCATAAAAGGAAAAACCTTAAGACTCAAATTTCAAATAGTTGACTATCCAAACTGTAACCCCATTGAGGATGCCGTGGTTGAAATTTGGCAATGTAATGCTCATGGCAACTACAGTGGATATATGGAAGGAATAGGTCATAATATTTGGGAATCTGCAAAACAATTAGAGTTTGGCAAAAAGCAACATATTGATCCAAGCAACGAAGCTACCTACCTGCGTGGCTATCAAAAAACTGACTTAAATGGAAAGGCAGAATTTACCACTGTAATTCCTGGTTGGTATGACCCAAGAGTGCCTCACATTCATTATAAAGTAATACTAAATGACAAAGAGCACTTAACAAGTGAATTGTATTTTGAAGAAGGCTTTTATAATGAATTATTTACATCAGTTGAACCCTATAATCAATATGGAAAATCACCCTATGATTTTAGAAATGACAAGTCATTGGCGAATGTAAAAGAAGGAACCGGGCTTATTTTAAATCCAGAAAAGAAAGGTGATGACACCGTTATCGCCACAGCTAAAATTGGAATTAAATTATCCTAAAAAGCCGTTGGTAACGGGGTATACATCTCCTTCATTCATGTGGTTTTGTAATCTGTGCTTTTCCTTTCTAAACTACTTTTAACGAGGCGTACTAAAAGAGCCTCATGAGAACGGGTTGCAAGACCGCGCAAGCGAAAAATTAATGCTGGTCAATGAAATGAAACGACTTCTATACATATTTACGATTACGATTATAATAAGTTCTTGCACAAAGGAACCAGATGCCGAAGGTTTTTGGCGACTTGACTTTGATGAAGAAATTGTTTCTCCTTTTTTCCCTTACGAACTTGAATTTTATCAAGACACATTGCGAATTGTTGACGGCTATAACTTTAAACAGAAAATGGTGTTTCGCCAAATTGGCGATAGTATTTCAATAGTCTTCAATAACGATTGCACCAAGAAATATTCATTTAAAATCTTATCTGACAGCACGATTCAATTTGCAGGGAAGAAGTTTTTCCGAACTTCGGAAGAATATTTTTCAAAGACTCAGGGCTACCAACTTCTGGGATGGAATTCAACTCAAGAATTTATACCAAATTCAAACTCACCTATTGTTCATTTGATAAAAAATGGAGATTCAACTCAGGTCATCTTAAATGATATGACTGCTGACTTGCGAAGTTTATGTGAGTTCTCAATTCGGCCTCATGGGGAACCTCCAGCTCTTTACCTCTACATTGGAAAAGGGATTGGGTTAAAGGATTTGATTGATGCTTATTGCTGGATTAAATACAGCGGGTATGATAAAGTGGAACTTGTCACTTCGAATGTTTCTTTTGAAAAGTTTAGTTCCATGGAAGATTTTGCGGAAGTGGGTGATTCGACCTTCAGTACGTTCATTGAAAAAAATAATCTACCGCCCTCGCCTCCAATACCTAATAAAGTAAATGACAGTGAGGAAATAAAAGACATTTATGTCCATTCAGGAAGTGAATTGGATTTTTCGCATCAATCAGACACTATTACATATAGATATAATTTCTCAATTGAATTGGACATCTTCGAGTATCTTGAAATATCAGAGAAAATAAATAACCCTAAAGTGAGAAGCGTAAAGCGGTTTACCAATATGAAGAAAAAGCACAGTTTTCATTAACCACTAAGTTCCCCGTTCGCGCAGATTTGCAAACTGGGCGTTTCATTTCTCAATAACTTAAAGCGAACAAAAAAAACCTGAGCCATGTGGTTTTGTAAATCCACACCAGCTCAGGTTTACTGTCTTGTTGTTAGGTTATACCACTTCCGGACTCCCTACTACCTATTCCCTACTACCTCACAACTCCACCTCTACCTGATTCCTCAGTACATCCTCTAAAGTCTGTCTTTTTGTAATCAAATGGGCTTTGCCTTTGTGTATCAAAACCTCAGCGGGCTTATAGCGACTGTTGTAGTTATTAGCCATGGTAAAGCAATAAGCACCGGCATTTCTAAAGCAGAGTATATCTCCTTCAGTAATCTCAGTAATCTGTCTGTCACTGGCAAAAGTGTCCGTTTCGCAGATGTAGCCCACCACGGTATAAACCCGGGTGCGTCCTGTTGGGTTGCTCACATTTTCAATGTGGTGGTATGAATCATAAAACATGGGGCGAATAAGGTGATTCATTCCTGTATCAACACCAGCAAATACGGTAGCTGTGGTTTGTTTTACCACATTTACCTTGCAGAAGAAGTAGCCTGATTCACTTACCAAAAACTTTCCCGGTTCAAATTCAATTTCCAGCTCACGGCCATATTCTTTACAGAATTCATTGAACATTTTGGTCATCTTCTTCCCAAGCTCTTCCACATCGGTAGAAATGTCATTGGGCTTATAGGCTACCTTAAATCCGCTGCCAAAGTCAATGTATTGCAAATCCGGGAAATCGAGGGCCACATCCAGCAGCAACTCGGCTCCCTTTAAAAAGGTGTCTACATCCAGAATATCGCTACCGGTGTGCATATGCACCCCTTCCACATTTATATTCAGGCTTTTTACCAGGCGCTCTAAATGGCGCGTTTGGTGTATGCTTATTCCAAATTTTGAATCAATATGACCCGTGGAAATTTTGATATTACCACCCGCCATAATGTGCGGATTAAGGCGAATACATACAGGATATGTGTTTCCGTATTTAGCGCCAAACTGCTCTAAGATGCTTAGGTTATCAATATTGATGCGCACCCCAAATTCCACTGCTTTTTTGATTTCATCAAAAGAAACCCCATTGGGCGTATAGATAATATCATGCGGTGCAAAACCCGCCTTTAGGCCAAGTTGTACTTCCTGTATAGAAACTGTATCCAACCCGCTACCCAGACTCTTAAAAAACCTCAACACATTAATATTACTAAGGGCCTTACAGGCATAATTGATCTTATGTTTACTACCCTTAAAAGCTTTGGAAAGGCGTTTATACTGCGTTTCCATTTTAGCGGTATCATAAACATAAAGGGGAGTGTCAAACTCGCGGCACAGGTCCAGCGGGTTTACCCCTGAGATCAAAAATTGTCCCTCTGTAAGTTGCATGGGTTTTTATTTATTTAAAAATGAGGCGCAAAAGTAATGTTTAGCTTAGAGCTGATGGTCGATAGTCCACAGAGAATCCAAACGGCTTCTTGTGGGAGAGTCACCCCCCTTCGCCCCCCCTCAAGGGGGGAGTTGCAAGCGGAGGTGTTTCTTAAAAAATTAGTTAACCGTTTACACGCATTAAACTCCCCGAATATATATGCCTAAAGTTGAAAACTGGCACTGGCCCAAATCCACCCTCAAGGGGGGATTTGGGCCAGTGAATACCCGCAGCCTTGGCATTTTAATATGCCAGCACCTAAATTTGGTTAGTGCTAATTCCTCTTTACAATGGTCGCCTTGTGTATCTATCCCCCCTTGAGGGGGGCAGGGGGGTGACCACGTAGCAGGCAGGGGGATGATTTTTGATTGGGCACAAAAAAAAACCGCCCGAAATCTCTCCCGGGCGGCACTTCAACTAAAAACCAAAAATTAACCCCAAATAAGTTTAACGTTTAACTACACGGATTACCTCATGATCAGTTTTAGTTTCAAAATAATATAACCTCATTCCAGCCGAGTAATCATCCTGCCACTCTATAGTCTGAAAAGCAGGAACCACAAAGCTGTCCAGCTTTTGACCCAACACCGAATAGATGGTAATAGTGGCCTCAAGTTCTGTAGGATTGTTTATCACCACTCTGTCCTGATATGGGTTAGGGTACACTTGTAAACCTGTTTTATTAAACTCCTCAATCCCAATTACACGGTTTGTAGCATTAGGCGTGGAGGTGGTAAATACCACCCATGTTGGAGAGGCATCGTACTCTCTACCATAAGATTCATCGGTGTTTTGGGTACCAAACAAAATGTAGTCGGTAGTATCTACGGTAGTCCCATTCTTTTTATATAATCCTATTTCCTCACCACTTTTACTAAGTTTAAAATTGGCATGATTGGTTCCCTTGGTGATATCTCCAGATGCCCAAATCAGCTTAAAGCCCTTGGCGGCAATATATTCTGAAGGCATAGTAAACTGCATTGGATCGGTGGCATCATCCGTTAAAAAGTAATCTCCCAAAAAGATACTGTCGGTAGTGGTGTTGTAAATCTCAATCCAATCTTCATAGTCACCATGTTGGTCCATAATAGCCCCGTCATTATCAGCCATAAATTCGTTTATCACCAGCTCATTTATTGCAGAAAAGGTATTAATGGTATGGTACTCATGCTCTGCCCTTACGGGAGAAAACTTACCAATGGTGCTGTTTTCGGCATAGATGTAATACTGCACTTCAGCAGACGAAATTGTTACATCTGCACCATATACTCCGTCATTGGCAGCACCGTCATTATGCTGGCCATCATCAAACATTTGCACGCGGGTAAATGGCAAAGTAACCGCTGTTCTATAGCCCAGGTACACGGCATTTTCATTCGAGATAGTAGCCGTTATGGTGATGGTTTCATTTAACAGCGGACTTTGATTGGAAGGAGTAACAGACGTAATACTTGGCTCCGTTGCGGTAAAATCGCTTTGTGCAAGTAAATAGGTACTTCTGCCATTCATAAGGTTCGTAATACCCGGTGTTGAACTGGCCATTGGCCCACCCCCACTGGTAATATCATTAGTAAGGTTGCTCTGAAAATTGGCAAACGTGTAAAACTTGTTTACATCAGCCTGTACCGATGAGCTTATTAAAGACTGTAACGTTTGCCCGGTAGTGTAATAGCTGTTGTTGCTAAAGTTTTCGGTAAGGATGGTTTTGCAGTGCGCCAAATACATGCGTTTATACATAGGCACACTCAGTAGTTGCTTTACCAGCGGATAGGTGGCATCATTAATATGCAGCAAGTGACTCATCTGTTGCTTGGCCGTGGTGCTGTTCAGGTTTCCAGACCCTGTCATGGCAAAGCGCCCAAATGACTCGTTTAAATCCCAAATGGTAGGCACAAAACGCTTGTTGTCATCTCTGTACAGATAGTAGTTTTGAGCAAACCCACCTATATAACTATCCAGATTTACCAGCATATTATTAAAGGCCAGCATCCATAGGGCGCGGTCTACATCCAAAATTTTCTCAATGCTCCCAATGTTGTTTTGTAGGGTATCGCAAAGATTGATAAGCTCCTTCCAGCCAGCATCGGATTTCATTTCGTAGGCGTCATAATAGTTGGTACTATCCTGACCTAGGTAAACCAGGTTTGGATAATCAGATGTACCAGGACCTGCACCAGCCGGTGGATTGCACTTTACCCTTGTATTGTCTTTTGAATAGTATCGGCTTTGTACAAACTTTTTACTCACAGCCTCGGAGTTGCTGTAAAGCCCAATCAAAGTTCCGTTTACATACACATTGGCGTAGTTGGAAAGTGGCGCATCCATATACTGCCCTAATATTTGATAGGACAAAACTTCGCGCACAAAAGAAGGATCGTTGTAGGCGTTGCTGAGTTTTATGTCCGTGTAATTCTCATAGATATGATCCTTGTAGGTATTCAGTTCAATGTGAAATGGATTTTTGGTTTGGTTGGCCCTATAGGTACTGTTACCCTTGTATTTCACGCCAACGCTGTCAAACAAAACACCATTCACCTCTACACTTTGAGCCATAATGTACCCATCGGCCCCGGCCTTCTCAGCATCTAAAAGCGCATCCCAGTTGCTTTGCACAAATACTATTTTAATGGTTTGAATAGTGCCTAAATCGTAGAAGCTCTGTGCCTGTACGTTTAGAAGTATCAGCGAAGCCAATACTGTAAGAGTCATTTTTTTCATGGATAGATTAACTGAAGTTATTTACCCATTAGACAACTCCCTTTCTGGAATCCTTCGCGGGAGTTGAAAATATTTTTGTCTTTTTAAGAAATGAGTGATAAAGGAATTTTTTAGGTGAACGCTGGTGGTGGATAATATGGTGCATGGTATTTCACCCCCCTTAGCCCCCCTCAAGGGGGGATTGGGCCGGTGAATGATCGCGGCCACGGCATTTATGGAAATAAATGCGTGCGAAAAACCGTCTGGTTTTCTAAAAAGAACCTACGAGTGCGAATCCCCCCTTTGAGAGCCTGTGCTGAGCTTGCCGAAGTAGGGGCGAAGGGGGTGACAGTTTAGGAGTTTTAACCCACCAACTCTATCTGCTTCAAATTCTGGATTTTGTTTCTTTCCAGGAATTCATCCACACTTTCAAAATGCTCAATTACGCGCTTGTTTTTAAACTCAAATACTTTTTGAGATAATCCCAAAAGAAAGTCCCTGTCGTGAGAAACAAGAATCAAAGTTCCATCAAAAGCCAACAGTGCCTGTTTCAGCACATCCTTAGATTTTAAATCCAAGTGGTTGGTGGGCTCATCCAGAATAAGAACGTTAACAGGCTCCAGCAAAAGCTTCACCATAGCCAAGCTGGTTTTCTCCCCTCCTGATAAAAAGGCCACCTTCTTATCAATCATATCTCCCGAAAACATAAAGCCCCCAAGGATATTTTTGATTTGGATACGGATGTCTCCTTTGGCAATGGCATCCACCGTTTGAAATACCGTAAGGTTAGGATCAAGTAATGAGGCTTGGTTTTGGGCAAAGTAGCCCACCTTGGCATTGTGCCCCAAATCGCATTGGCCTTCAAAATCAATTTCGCCCATTATGGCCTTTATCATGGTAGATTTCCCTTCACCATTTCGTCCCACAAAGCATACCTTCTCCCCTCTTGAGATGGTCATATTGGCATCATTAAACACTACATGATCGCCATACGTCTTGCTGAGTTCCTTGGCAATTACCGGGTAATCACCTGAACGCTGACATGGAGGGAAACGTAAATTCAAAGCAGAGTTATCCACTTCATCAATTTCAATAATCTCCAGTTTCTCCAGCATTTTTTCGCGTGAGTTTACTTGGTTAGTTTTGGAGTAAGTGCCTTTAAAGCGCTCAATAAAGGCCTTATTGTCAGCAATAAACCTTTGCTGTTCAGTGTATGCTTTTATTTGATGAGCGCGTCTTTCTTCCCGCAGTTGCAGGTAATGGCTGTAGTTAGCCTTGTAGTCATAAATGCGGCCCATAGCCACCTCAATGGTGCGGTTGG
>CAXBJE010000147.1:0-7761 GCA_963975525.1 uncultured Owenweeksia sp.
AAGTGTATTTGCCGGATGACCGTAATGACACTCTGATTTATGCTTCCAAAATAAGCGTCCATGTCCATGGCTTTAACTCCTTAACCAACACAGCCTATAGCAACGGAGTGGAGATAGATGACCTAAAGTATTACTGGCTTACCTACCCCGGAGATACAACAGCAAACTTCATTAAGTTTCTTAACAAGTTCAACTCTGGAGATACCACGGCCTCCGATCCCTTCAATCTTAAAATAGCTGATGTAAAGATTAACAATGGAGTTTTTCAGATGGAGGAACTTGATTGCCCCGATTGTTATCGGCTATATGTGGATGATCTGAATATTGAAGCTTCCGCCTTTGATCTTTTTGGGCAATATCTAACGCTGGATGTAAATAACATGAGTGGCTCCGATAGATATAGTGTGGATATTAGGGAGTTTGAAATGAACTTTGGGTATTTGCCCAATCAAATTTTGGTTGACAATGTGAAGTTTACCACAACCGCCAGCACGTTTGACGGGAGTTTGAGTTTAAACTATGAAGTGATTTCAGATTTCAGCGATTTTGTGAACAAGGTGGTTATGATTGGAGAAATTGAAGAGTCTAATCTCAATTCATTGGAAATTCAGCGGTTTGGTGCGGAGTTTCCGGATTTTGGGCAGTTTTCAATTTCAGGCTCTGTTGTAGGTACAGTAAATGACATGAAGATTACGGATGCCATCCTGGATGTAGCCAATAAAACCCACCTTGAAGGAAACATTGACCTTAGAAACACAACCACCATAGAAAACATCTTTGTGCATGCCACAGACATTGATTTGCGCACCGACCCGGTTGATGCCCAGTTTGTTTATGGACTTTTTTGGGATACCATTTTACCCGAGCAGGTAAAGCCGCTGGGCAACGTTCATTTGGTGGGCAGCTTTAATGGCTACCTCAATAACTTCACCACGGTGGCCAAAATAACCAGTGACCTTGGTGAGGTAGATGCAGACCTTTATTTGTTTGATCCGGAGGATGAAGGGAAAACCAAATACAAAGGGGATGTTCAACTTCGAAAATTTAATTTGGGTAAAATAGTAGGGCAGGACAACTTAGGGTTGGTTTCCAGTGATTTGTCTGTAGATGGCCGCGGATTGGATCCCACCACAATGAATACCAAGTTGAACGGACAGGTGAGTTTGCTCGAGTTTAATAACTACGGCTACAGAAATATTTCGGTGGATGGAAAAGTGGCCAAAGGGGCTTTTAATGGTTTGCTAAAAATTGAAGATCCCAATCTGAGGCTGGATTTTAACGGGAAAGCAGGTTTTGAAGAAGACACCTCTAAATACAACTTCACTCTTGACATATTAAAAGCCGATTTATTCGCCTTAAATTTTGTTCAGGACTCTATTTCCGTAGTAACGGGCGAGGTAGATATAGACTTTTTGGCGCTGAACTATGATAAATGGGCTGGAGACATTTTGATTCATAACAGCACCTATGAAAACAGCAAAAACTTCCATTTCTTTCAGGATATAACTATTCACTCGCAGGGGTTGGATAGCAATAAGTCGTTGCAATTGCGCTCCAATATTTTGGATGCAAACCTGCAGGGTAACTATACCTTTAGCGGTATGGTGGATGCTGTAACCTCTCAGGTTAGCAGATTTGTAAAAACCGTAAAACCCACACCATTTCCTGATAATCAGGAATTTGATTTTCAGATAGACATTAAGAATTCACAAATTCTCACAGATATATTAATGAGGGATTTATTTGTGGAGCACAACAGTAAGGTGAGTGGAAATTATTCTTCAAAAACAACCACTTTCAACTTTCAGGTGGTAAGCCCTGTCATCAATTACAAAAAGATGAAGGTTAAAAATATTGACCTCGATTTTAAGGGTAGTCCCAGTCAGTCTCAATTGGCTTTTAGTGTAGCTAATTTTAACTATAAAGGTTTTGATATTGACTCTATCAATCTGGGCAACTTTTATTACAACGATACCTTGTTTTACGACCTCCGCTGGATATTGAAGGATAGTATTGATAGCCGCACAAACCTTTTGGGCTATGCTATACAAGAAGATACCACCACATACCAGTTTGGCATTTTTGAGTCTGAGTTTAATGTTGGATTACAGAAGTTTAAGATTTTAGGCGGAAATCAAATTTTACTGGATACCTCTGGTGTACGTATAGAGAACCTTGTGGTGCGTAATGACAAAAAGGCCATCTATATAAATGGAAACATTTCTGATAATCCTGATGAGATTTTACGACTCAACATCCGGGGTTTCGGTATGGATGTTCTCAACTACTTTATTGGTTCCAACTCTGCCCGTTTTTCTGGTAAACTGGGAGGGGATGTTTTGCTTACCGAGTTGTTGAGTCAGCCAAAGTTTGCTGCAGACCTTAGTGTGGATAGTCTTGAAATGAACGGGATTTACCTTGGTGACTTTAGCCTGAATAGCGACTGGGCGGTACGTAATGACACCATTAACTTGGAGGCACGAATGCAAACAGGCAACCTCACCACATTTATTGGTAAAGGTTATTACCAGCCTGATTCGTTAGGTGATATTTCTTTCGATCTTGATTTTAATCGCTTTAAGCTGGCCGCATTCAATCCATTTTTAGATGGACTTACCGAAAAATTACGAGGTTATGCCAACGGAAAGGTTACCATGACCGGAAATACCGGAGCACCTAAGTTTAATGGAGAATTGGAACTTCCACAGGCCGCCTTTACTATTAGCTTACTTCAAACTGATTACAACTTTGTAAGCACTCCGAGAGTAAAAATCACCCCAAATGCAATTTCGTTTCCTGGATTAAAAGTGCGTGATACGCAGTATGGCACGGAGGCCGAGGTGGGTGGTAAAATCAGTCACGATAATTTCTCTGATTTTACCTTCGATATACATGTAGATGCTAAGGAATTGCTGGTGCTAAACACTACTTCAAAAACGGAAGATCCCTATTATGGGACAGCTTTTGTAACGGGAGATATTGATATCACAGGCCCGCTGGATGAAATCCTGGTAAGCGCAAACGTGGTGTCAGCGGGTAATACAAAATTTTATCTGCCTATTGATGGCGCCACAGAAGTTGATAAAACTGGCTTTGTAACGTTTGTGGATTACAGTAAAAAAGAGGATGTATTTGATGAGCGTGTGGCCATAAATCTAAATAAAGGGGTAACTATTGATTTTAATATTGAAGTAGATCAAAATGCCGATGTGGCCATTATTGTAGATTCTGATGCGGGAAACCAGCTGGAATCTAAAGGGATTGGTAACATTCGCCTTATAATGAAGCCCTATAGCGATTTGGAGATGTACGGTACCTACACGGTAATTCAGGGATACTACAACTTTGCGCTGCCTGTGCTAAGCCAAAATCTGTTAAATAGAAAATTTGATGTGCTTAGAGGTGGCTCTGTTACCTGGAATGGTGACCCGCTAGGTGCATTAATTAGCCTTACGGCCAGATACACCACTAAGGCTGATCCTAGCGATTTGCTGGCAGGTGGTACTTCAACAGGGCCTACGCTGACAATCCTTGACCTGTTCCTTTCTGGCGAATTAATGGACCCCGAAATTCGTTTTGACCTGTCCGCACCCAGGGCACCGAGTACTATTCAGTCAGCGATTAGCAATCAGGTTGGTAGCCAGGATAACTTATATACTCAGGTATTTTCAATTTTGGCTTTAAATCGCTTTGCGCCCGCCCAGGGGTTAGAGCTAAGCACAGCCAGCCGCTCGCTTGGTTTTTCTGCCCTTACCAGCCAGGCAGCCAATTACATCAACCTCCTTACGGGAGATTACAAGGTTTCACTGGATTATCAGGAGGGTGACCGAACGCAAACCTTGGATGAACTTGGCCAGCGCAGTGAGGTGGAAGTAGGGGTTTCCAAACGGTTTCTAGACAATAGATTTACCGTAAGCACCTCGCTTGGAGTAGCGGTAGACAAAAGGCCTGATCAACGCCAGTTTGCTTCTGATGCTGAGATTGAATACAACATCACTGAAGATGCCAGATTCAGGGCAAAGGCCTTTAACAGACCCGTTCAAGACCAATACAATTTTGGACAGCAAAATTACCAGCAAGGATTGGGTGTTTTCTACCGAATAGATTTCAATACACTCAGGGACCTTTGGGAAAAGGAAATAGGCAAAAACGTAAATGCCACCAAAGAGGAGGAAGAGGACGCAGTAAAGGAAGAATTAGACGAAATGAATGACATGCCTAATAAGGATGGGGACACTAAGGAATAATCCCAATTACCTTACATCATGGCATTCTCCACAATGGTAAGTCCGTAACCTGTAATACCAACACGTTTAAGCGGGTTGTTAGTCAATAGTTTCACTTTAGAAATTCCCAGATCGTGCAAAATCTGTGCTCCAACACCAAAATCCTTGGCATCTTTGGTAAAACTCATTTTCACCACTTTTTTCTTCCAATTGCTTGTATTCGCGTAAGCGCTCCAAAAGGTTACCTGAAGATTTCTCCTGATTCATATACACTATGGCTCCCTTGCCTTCTTTGGCAACCAAACTCATTGCTCTTTCAAGCTGATGGCTGGTGTCAGATGTGATAATTTCAAAAATATCATGAGCCACAGTTGCAGAATGCATCCTTACCAAAACCGTTTCATCTTTTTCCCATTGGCCTTTGGTGAGGGCTATATGGGTTTGTCCGTTGGTGGTTTGCTCGTAGGCTTTTAATATAAATTCCCCGTAAGGTGTATGGATGGGGAACTCTTCACGCTTAGCAATAAGCGATTCCAGATTCATTCGGTAAGCCACTAAATCTTCAATGCTTACCAGTTTAATGTCAAATTTTTTGGCAATTTCCATTAGCTCAGGTAAACGGGCCATGGTACCGTCTTCATTCATTATTTCCACTATTACACCAGCGGGCTTTAGTCCTGCCAGGCGAGCAAGGTCAATAGCGGCTTCAGTGTGGCCTGTTCTACGCAATACACCGCCAGGTTTAGCTATTAGCGGAAAAATGTGCCCCGGCTTAGCTAAGTCAAATGGAGTGGTTTTGTCATCAACCAGGGCCTGTATGGTTTTGGCGCGATCAGAGGCAGAAATACCTGTAGTAACCCCATCACCCTTTTTATCTACCGATACGGTAAACTGGGTATTCATGGGGTCGGTATTATTATTTACCATTAGCTCAAGGCCTAACTCCTTGCAGCGGCTTTCCACCATTGGGGCGCAAATAAGCCCGCGACCTTCCTTGGTCATAAAGTTGATCATCTCTGGCGTTACCATTTCGGCAGCAGCCACAAAATCACCTTCGTTTTCACGATCTTCATCATCAACCACAATTACAACCTTACCCTTTCGGATATCTTCAATGGCGGATTGAATACTATCTAAATTACTCTTGATTTCTACGTGTAGGCTGCCAGGCATTGCTTTTTACTCCTTTAAGATATAATGTAAACCCCTCCAGTAGTGCGAGGTTCATATGGATGAAATGACCAGGATATTTTAATAACCCTGCTTTTTTGCTTTGCGAAAATAAGATACCAAACAGTCCTAATCCCAGAAATACCATATAAAATCCTGCAAACAGCGCATAGAGAAAACCTGTTGGGGCCAGTAAGGTGGATAAGGGAATCAGCGCCAGCAAAAAGAAGGGCGTGAACCAGCGCAATACCTTATGTGAAAGAAAAATAAAACCAGCTGGAAAAAAGTGGGTAATGAGCATGGATTTGTAAGCCGACAGATTTTGAAAATTGCCAATGGAGATCCTCACTTTTCGTTTGTATTCCTCAGTACTATGCACGCTTACATCCTCGTGGCACTCGGCTGTAGCCAGAAACAACACTTTAAAGTTTTGCTTCATTACCGCCATTGTTATGTAAAAATCCTCCATAAAAAAGAGTGGGGGAATGGATGGAAACAGTTTTCTGCGAATAATGTAACATCCGCCTTCAACACCCATAGCCTTGCCAAACACATCTGATTCGGCTTGTTTTATGGCATTTTCGAGCCTCAGGTAAATATTCTCCTGTTTACTAATGCCAGTGCCTTTTACCTCCGTGTAAACAATCTTTCCGCCAACTATACCTACTTTGGCATCTATTAAGCCTGAAGCCAGTTGTGGTACGGTTTCAGGTGTAAACAAAATGTTGGCATCGGTTAAAATAATGTTGTCGGCAGTGCTCTCTAAAACCAATTGATTTACAATGCCAGCCTTTCCGGTACGCCCTGCAAACCGCTTAAAGTGCAGGTTTGGAAATTCATTTTGGAGGGATTGTATAATGGAATCCGTTTCATCAGTACTGGCATCCGAACCAATGCGCATGGAAATTTTATCGGCAGGGTAGGAGGTTGAAAATGTACTGATGATCTTTTGCCGAATTACAGCGTCCTCATTATAAGCCGCAAAAATCACTTCAATGGTGGGGAATTCTGTAAGTTCATTTTGCCTTGGCTTTTTGGAAATTACTCCCAGCAAAAGCATAAAAACAGGATAGACGATATAGGTGTGAACAATCCCGTAGAGGCAGATGAAGAAGAGAATCTCTAACATAACTGATCCTCATAAAAGTTAAGAAGCCTTTTTCCAAGGGCTTCATTTCCGTAGTTCTGCTCAATGGTTATCCGTGCTGCCGCCCCAATCGTATCAATTTTATTTTGATCTGATAATGCGGTTAGAATTTGCTGTGCGAACTCTTCCGGGGTGTCCCCGATAAGGATATCCTGTTCATTTTTTACTTGTACACCTTCTGCACCAATAGCAGTGCTTACCTGGCATTTTCCAAGCGCCATATTCTCAATAATCTTAATGCGCATACCGCTTCCCGCTAAAAGCGGAATGACCGAAACGTGGCTCCCACAAACGAATTCAGCCATATCAGGAACATCTGGGTGAACCGAAATTCCTTCTTCTTGCAAATTCAGAAAATGGTTAGGCATATGCCTTCCGCCAAGCCTAAAAGTGATTTCCGGAAGTGCTTCCTTGAGGATTGGCCAAACAGAATTTAGAAACCATTCCACTCCCTGCACATTAGGCATCCAATCAAAACTGGCCAGGTAGCCAATATCACTTTTAAAGGAAGTAGAGGGGCACGGTTTGGTTTTTTCCAGATCAATCCCGCAAGGAATTGAAATGGTTTTTAGTTTGGGTGAAAATTTTTGAATCCCTATTTCATCTTCATCAGTAATGGCTACCACAGCATCCATTTTACCCAATGTTTCCAGTTCAAACTTCTTAAGTCGCTTTACCTGAATCTTCAGGTATGTCTTTTGGAAGAAATCAGTTTGATTGCTGATGTGCCTTTCCCAAATTTGATGCTCTACATTGTGCGCTCTAAGTACTATTGGTGCTTTGCTTAGGCTCTTTATTAAATCGTAATACACGGCCATAGAAAGTCCTTCAATCTGAATAACATCAAATTGTTGGGCTTTGAGAATAGTTTTGAGTTTGGCCGCGTATTCTTTCTGGTAAAACCGTGAAACGTGGTATGGTTGCCCTGAAATTAGGTTTACAGCCGCTCCAACAGGATTTACATTAGTATTTACATCAACCTTATGGAAATTCAGATTATCGGGAATTTCAGCACTTATGGCATCTTCACTTTTAAAATGCTTGCGTGTATTTAGGCTTAACAGTGTTACAGCGGCCTTATTCTTTAAAAATCCATCTACCATACTGGCCATGGCTATACTGCTGCCATCATTTGCAGGGTAGGGCACTTTATTGGTTAGCAGGAGGATATTCAAAGACAGAAACGGTTTTGTAAGCAAATTGAAGCTGTGGGCTGCT
>CAXBJE010000148.1:0-7737 GCA_963975525.1 uncultured Owenweeksia sp.
TCTTCAAAACCACTGTTCATGCCTTGTCCATAAAACGGAACTATAGCGTGCGAGGCATCACCCATAAGGGCAACCTTGCCATTTTTAGTCCATGGATAACAACGAATGATTACCAGAGATGAAGTTGGGTTTTCGGTCCACTCCTCATCAAAATGAGGCATAAGGTCTAAAGCATCTTTAAAGTGCTCTTTAAAAAAGGCTTTAGCTCCTTCAAGGCCATTAATATTTTCAAACGAATATTTTCCTTCAAAAGCTAAAAACAAAGTGCACGTAAAACTGCCATCAGGGTTGGGAAGTGCGATAAGCATAAAGTTGCCACGTGGCCAGATATGCAGGGCCTCGCGCTCCATTTTATGTGAGCCATCCGCATTGGCAGGGATACTCAATTCCTTATACCCATGTTCTATATAATGCTGTGAATAGTCAAAGCGGTCGTTTTTCACCAAGGCACTGCGCACTGCGCTAAAAGCACCATCAGTACCAACCAATAAATCACTTTTTACTTCGGTATTCTCTCCCGTAAGGTATGAGTTGAAAGTAGCTGTACCCGTCTCCGTATCCACATCATCACATTTCTGATTGAAGTGAAAATTCACACTTTCATGCTTCTCGGCTTCTTCCATTAAAAGGGCATTTAGCCCGCCACGAGAAACAGAATATATCGCCTGACCTTCCTTTCCATACGGCTGAAAGCTCAATTCACCATCCTTGGCATGCATTACCCTGCGGTACATAGGTATGGCCACTTTACGTACTTCTTCGCCAATGCCCACTCCGTCCAGGGCTTTCCAGCCACGGTTGCTTAGCGCGAGATTGATACTGCGTCCGCCATCTATGGTGGTTTTGCGCATATCGGGCCTGCGCTCATATACGTTTACGTTGTAGCCCTTTTTGCCAAAATAGGCCGCCATTAATGATCCTACCAAGCCGGCACCCGCTATGGTTATATTTTTTGCGCTCATGTATTCAATTTGTTTTGTTGTTAGATTTTGTCATGGTTTTATGCCTTTCAGGCAAAAACACACGCCAAAAATCCTGTGAACCTATCTCCTAATTTCTCCCATGGCTTACACCATGGGCTATTTATATGTCGCCCCGTTGGGGCTTTTATTTCTAGCACTCCGGCAAGTTAAAATTACTAAGCCCGCAGTTTCTACTACTTTAAAAAACCCATTAAACCTTGAACTTTTAACTTTCAACCATTTTCAACTTACCCCCTTCAGGCTGCTTTCCAAAATCTTCCCGAAGCGGTAGATGTCTTCAAAGTTATTGTACAATGGCACTGGCGCCATACGGATTACATCTGGCTCGCGCCAATCGGCAATCACCCCATTTTCGGTAAGTATGTCAAACACCTTTTTCCCAACTTTTGGCACTACCATAGAGAGTTGTGCACCGCGCTTTTCAGGATCATTTGGGGTAAGCACTTTTAAAGGAACCCCCGTACTTTCACGCACTTCATTTATTACAAATTCCATATAGCCCGTAAGCTTTATGGATTTCTCCCTTAGCCTTTCCATTCCGGCTTCTTCAAATAATTCTAAGCTGGCTAATAATGGCGTCATGGCAAATACCGGAGCATTGCTCAGCTGCCAGGCCTCTGCTGTAGGGATCGGCTTAAATTCATCCGGCATTTTAAAGCGCGTGGCTTTATCATGTCCCCACCAACCCTCAAAACGTGGTATGTCGGTTTGCCCGTGATGACGTTCGTGTACAAACACCCCACTCACCCCTCCGGGGCCACTGTTCAAATATTTATAGCCACACCAGGCAGCAAAATCCACATTCCAATCGTGAAGTTTTAAAGGCACGTTACCTGCAGCATGCGCTAAGTCCCAACCTACAATGGCTCCGGCCTCCTGCCCCTTTCGGGTGATAGTTTCCATATCGAAAAACTGCCCTGTATAATAATTCATACCACCCAGCATTACCAAAGCAATTTCATCGCCATGCTCTTCAATGGCCTTTAATACACGCTCATCACTAATCAGTTCCGTTTCCGGATCGGGCTTTAGTTCTATAAGGTCGCTCTCCTCCAAACCATGAAAGCGAAGTTGACTGCGTAGGGCATATTGATCAGAAGGGAAGGCTTTACCCTCACACAGTATTTTTTTGCGTTTGCCGGATGGCCTAAAAAAGCTGACCATCAATAAGTGAAGATTGGTAGTGAGGCCATTCATAGCCACTACTTCCTCAGGTTTACCCCCTACTATTTTGGCTAAAGGTTTTGTAAAAAACTCGTGGTAATGCAACCATGGCCTGTGGGAATGTACATGACCTTCCACACCAAAAGTGGCCCAGTCATCAAATTCTTCATTGGCGTATTGGCGGGCTTTTTTGGCTTGCAGCCCCAATGAATTCCCTGTAAAGTAAATGGCTTCGCGACCATTATGCTGTGGAAAAACAATTTCTTTTCTTAATTCCTTTAGAGGATCCTGCTGATCTGCTTCAAGGGCAAAATCTTCCGAAAAACGATACTCCATATACAATGTGGTTGATGGATGGTAAAATGTTGTAAACCTGCCTGATGGTAGGCAGGGCGAAATTAAGGATTGTAGATTACAGACATGACAGCATTTTAAAACCGGCCATGTCTATAATTAAGTGAGTGAGAGGGTCAAGTATTCTACCTTTTTGTTAGCCTATAGGTTTGAGAACCCTTTTCACTAATAACCTTCAGCAAATACAAACCTTCAGGTTTACCTGAGATTTCCAATGTTGTGTTTGCTATTGAGTTCAGCTTCTTACTCTGTATCACTTTTCCAGTCAAATCAAAAAGCTGTAGTTCTACATTTTTCAGGGTTTCTGAAAACTGAATATTATATAGCCCGGCAGAGGGATTGGGGAAAACATTAAGCTTCAAATCAGTATTTACCTCAGGTAACCCAACCTGGGTTACGTTTACACACTCTGAAGTATCTGTGCATCCGTTTTCGGTAATTATCACGCTGTAGGAGCTTGCCACCCACGGGCTGAAAACCTGATTGGTGTCTCCAGGCAGGGCAAATGCATTGGTGCAATCATACCATTGGTATTTAGCATTACTTATTGAGGCTGTTAAAGTTTTATTAGTGGCATTTACTGTTATTTTAGGGTCAATTGGACTCTGTACATCATAGTAAATCAAAGAATCACAAAGGCCTACACGGGGGAACGCCAATAAAGAAACACCCTGGCGAGTAATCAGATTACCTGACACACTTAAAGTGTCTCCGTAGCAAAGCTTGGCCTCTACAGTGTCTGAAGATGAGGAACCTTCAAAGGCTCCCATATCAACAATACCATTTTGCACCCTTGGTCGGCCAAAAAGGTCTACGGGAAGAAGCTCCGTGGTATCACCGTCATAGTCTAAATCTAGAAAGTCCTTAGGTAAATATTGATTACTTCCCGCATCAATATTTGGAGAGCAATGTGCCGGGATATAGTTTCCGTTGGTTGAATCGGTGTAGTAAATTGAAGTATCGAGGTTACCTCCGCCATCTATACCAAATATTGTATCCTGGCCAAAAAGCCTTCCATAAACGCCAATACATTTTGTAAAGCTTGGAACAGAGTTTATCGAATTATAAATTCCTCCCTCCAGAATCGAATTAAAAAAAGTAGGCTTACTTGGCGGAAAAGATGGACGGCTAAGATTGTAAATTACACCAGACCGAAAACCACTTGGAGTAAAGGGTGCAATATTACCACTTATAGTAGCATTAAATACTGTGGGCGAAGCATTCACACAGCACATGCCCCCTGCAATTTGAGGTGATATGTTTTGAGTGATCTGGCAGTTAGTCATTATGGGAGAACCTTGTTCGATAAAAACACCACCTCCACTATCACCACCGGTGGAGGTTATTTTGTTTTCTGAAATTATAAGATTGATCATAAACGGGCTCGAATACTGCATCCCAATACCTCCACCACAATAGGCTTCATTTTGATGTATTACCAGATTTGATAAAATCAAGTTGGAATACCTTAAGAAAACTCCTCCACCTCTAATTGAGTTATCATTCCCTTTGGATTTTGTTATATAAAAGCCATCCAATACAGCTGTAGAATCAATACTATCCCCCCTAATAACCACCTCTGATTGTTTTGGGCCATGAAAACCAGAAAGCACAGATTTATTAGCTCGCCAGTTCCGTTGGCTGATGTTGGTTTCAATACCTATAAAGCCTCCATAAATCTTAACCCCTTTTCGTAAAGTAAAGGTCGTTTTCTTTAAATCTGAAGGTACATTTCCGTTAAAATCCTTTGAAGGTACATACGTACCCTTCGCTACCCATATTTGCTGCCCTGGCTGGGCAACCTCAAGTGCCTGCTGAAAATTTGAATAGGCCGTTGCCCAACTTAAACCGTTACCGGAACTGACCTGAGAACTATCTACGTAAATAATGCCTTGCGCAGATAAAAAGAATGTAGAAACGACTAGGGTTAGAATACTTAGAATTATTTTCATAGTTGAGCTTTTGAGAACTTTATGCAGTGAGCAATTTACTACATCTATTCGTTTTCAACCAATGCCTCATTCGATTTTACAGTAACACCTTCACCGCAACCACCAAGACTGCACAAAATATTGGAACCCCCTCTATCCAAAATGAAAAGTATTCATCGCTGTGCTCACGGTGTGAGTAGCGGATGAGCCAATAGCCGATTTCAAGCCCAACCAGCAAGGCGATGGTAAACGGTAACGAAGCGTCAAAAAGGAAAAAGCGCAGTACCAGCCAAAACTGGTAGAGCAACACAAAAAACATGGCCAGTTGCCGCGCCCTTTCTGCGCCAAGCACCTGTGGTATAGTGCGCATGGTGGGGTCATCGTAATTTACATCGCGGATATCAAAGGGCACCACTAGCCCCAGCACTAATACGGTACGCATGAGGCACTCCAATACATCTTCCAGCGCAAGCGAAGAATAGAGCACCACTGGTATAAATACAGTGACATAGGCCCAGGTGGCGGCTATTAAAAACATCTTTAGCCCGGGCACAAGGCGCAGAGAGGTGAATCCGCTAAACGACCTTTTAAAACTTAAAGGGTATAAAATGGAAACCGTGGCTGGAAGCAGAAGAAGCCACATCAGCTGAGTTGAAAAAATCTCCAGAAAAAAGAAAATGGTGAGCAAGCCGAATATCAAGGTTAGCATCCACACCTGCCTGCGGTGCCCCACCACCCATGCCTTAAAGCTAAAGGCATGGCGAAGGTCATAGGCACTGATATCCACCAACCGCATGTAGTTGTAGCTAAACATGGTGGAGCATGTTACAAATAGCAGGAACCAGGCATTTACGGTAAGCAGGTTTACCATGGTGATAAACGTGAATGAAGCTACCGCCAAAGAAACCCATATATTACTATAAACTAAAGCCTTAGATATTTCCTTCAAAGAGTATTGTCAATTTAAAATGTGCGATAGATAATCTATTACCTACTGCTTGGTGAAAGGGCTTTAGTACTTACTTTTGCCGTCTCAAAAATCTAAAATAAAACCGTAGATATGACAACTGACTCATTTGCCTACCGACATATTGGACCAAGGGAAGAAGATGTGAAGGATATGTTGAAGGCCGTTGGGGTTGACTCAATGGATGCATTGATCAATGAAACTGTGCCAAAGCACATCCGCCTGAAGCAAGATTTGAATCTTACGGAGGCCTATACTGAGCATGAGTTTTTGGGTAGAATTAGAGACATTGGGCGAAAGAACAAAGTTTTTAAAACCTACATCGGCCTGGGTTACCACCCTACCATTTTGCCAGGTGTTATACAGCGTAATATTTTAGAAAACCCGGGTTGGTACACGGCTTACACGCCATACCAGGCAGAGATTGCTCAGGGAAGATTGGAAGCTCTTTTGAACTTCCAAACCATGATTACTGACCTTACGGGATTACCTATTGCCAACGCCAGTTTGCTGGATGAATCCACTGCTGCTGCTGAGGCCATGAGCATGTTTTATGCCGGCCGCTCAAGAGATAAAAAGAAAGCAGAAGCCAACAAGTTTTTTGTTTCAATCCACTGCCTTCACCAAAATATTGATTTGCTGAAAACACGCTCAGAGCCATTAGGCATTGAGTTGGTAATTGGCGATCACCGCGATTTTTCATTTAACGATGAATACTTTGGAGCCTTGCTACAGTACCCTGCTACTGACGGTGAGATTTTTGACTACAGCGAATTTATGGCCGATGCAAAGGCCAATGATGTGCAAGTGGCTGTGGCTGCTGACATCCTGAGCCTTGCCCTGCTTACACCTCCCGGAGAATGGGGCGCTGATGTGGTAGTTGGAACAACCCAGCGCATGGGTATTCCTTTAGGATTTGGAGGTCCACACGCTGCCTTTTTTGCTACAAAAGATGAGTACAAAAGAGCCATCCCCGGAAGGATAATTGGAGTTACCGTTGATAAGGATGGTAACAATGCCTTGCGCATGGCTTTGCAAACCCGTGAGCAACATATTAAGAGAGAAAAGGCCACATCAAACATTTGTACCGCTCAGGTATTGCTGGCGGTAATGGCTGGTATGTATGCCGTTTATCATGGCCCAAAGGGAATTGAAAACATTTCAAAGAAGATTCACTTTTCAGCAGTTACCCTTTCGGATGCCTTGCGCAAACTGGGTTATGAGCAATTAAACGAATCATTTTTTGACACCATTAAAATAGAAACTGGTGATGTTGACACTGCTGTAATCCGTGAAATAGCTGAAGCACGTGAGGTTAACCTTCGCTACATCAGCAATCACGAAGTGGGTATCAGTATGAACGAAACCACCAACCTTACCGCTATACGCGAGTTGGTAGAGATTTTTGCTGAAGCTAAGGAGGTAAAGGCCGTAGAAGTAGAAAAGCTTGTTGACCTTAACATCATCTCTAAAAAAACACAGCGTACTAGCGGTTATTTAGAGCAGGCAGTATTTAACAGCTACCGAAGCGAAACCGAATTGATGCGCTACATGAAAAAACTGGAGCGAAAGGATTTGTCCTTAAACCACTCCATGATTCCATTGGGAAGCTGCACCATGAAATTGAACGCAGCTACAGAAATGTTACCGCTGAGCTGGCCATTGTTTGGAAACATCCACCCATTTGCTCCGGCAGATCAAACTGCAGGATATTTGGAAATGATAGCCGAACTGGAACGCGACTTATGCGAAATCACTGGTTTCCACTCCATGTCTCTTCAGCCAAACTCGGGTGCTCAGGGTGAATATGCTGGTTTAATGGTTATCCGTGCTTATCACAATTCTCGTGGAGATTCTCACAGAAATGTGACCCTTATACCAAGTTCGGCCCACGGCACTAACCCTGCCAGCGCCATTATGGCCGGTATGGAGGTAGTGGTTGTAAAGTGTGATGACTCCGGTAATATTGATGTGGAAGACTTGAAGGCTAAAGCCGAAAAGCACAGCGCCAATCTTTCATGCCTTATGATTACTTACCCGAGTACTCATGGTGTTTACGAAGAATCCGTAATGGAAATTACTTCCATTATTCATGAGCATGGCGGACAGGTGTATATGGATGGTGCCAACATGAATGCCCAGGTTGGATTAACCAGCCCCGGTAATATTGGTGCTGACGTATGTCACCTAAACCTACATAAAACCTTTGCCATCCCGCATGGTGGTGGAGGCCCTGGTATGGGACCAATTGGTGTTGCTGAGCACCTGGCTCCATTTTTACCAGGTCATCGTTTGGTACAAACCGGAGGTAAAAATGCAATTAATGCTATTTCGGCCG
>CAXBJE010000149.1:0-7714 GCA_963975525.1 uncultured Owenweeksia sp.
TTTCTTGATTGAATGGAACCAGGCCCTATATTCCAATTCACAAAGCCCTTGTCTATCAAGGCCCCATGTAATAGCTTGATTTAGCAAATCAGGAGCATTTTCTGTTGGGTGACAAGTTCCAGTTCCCTTATTTATAGAGGGTCTTGCCATAACAGATGTAATTTCTTCTCCACAGTCACCAGCAGTTTCCTTTGAGCCATAAACAACGGCATTAACGGCAAACCCCGTGCCCGTACTATGAGGTAAAATACTAATGTCAGTTACTGGGGCCTTACCATCGCATGTGGTCAACAAATCCTCATAAAGCTCAAACAAGTCTTCCTCTGAGGTTAAAACATCAGAACCAGAAACAATATGGGGTAAATTAATATCACCTTCACCCAACTCCGTTTTATCATAGAAATCTACATACAATGGCTCACCTGATTCTCCATTACCGCGATTATGATAGTTTAAAGTTGCTTCCACCAACCATGCGGCATATTCAATATCTATATTATCAGAAGTTGAAGCAGAATAGGCCTCAATTTGCCAATCTTCAAATAATGCTTCAAAATCTTGCACTGCGTCCAAAATACCTGCTTCAGTAGTTGGAATGCTTTTTTTGGATAATTGGTTTTGAGTACTGATTTTGTCCTTCGAGCAGGCTATTGCCATAGTTAAAGCAAAGCCAAAAAGAATTACTCTTTTCATACTATAATAGTTATTAATTTTTCCTCTCTGGATTTTCCTGAGAAGATTAACAAATACCAGCGCCAGTATTCTCTCCAAAGAAAAACAAAAAAACAATTCAGCAAGTTATTCTTACAAGAATTTTCCGTAAAACATTTCTTAAACGAACATGAAAAGTTTTAAAACTTAGATAGAATAAAAGATGTAGCAAAATGTTAAATTTTCATAATATGCCAAAAATGAACTAAATGGATAAACGAGCAGTATTATACTACCTTATCTTTACAGTTATTAATAATACCACCTTGAAGGATTAAATCTACCTATCGTCAATTAGCCTGTTATTTATTTTTTTCTCGGTGCTCCCTCTTTATTGTTAATCACTACAAATAAGGGTTTGTTTCACCATATCCTTCCAGTATATTTTTAACACTAAGGCTTTCCACTTCTCTATTTGGAAAAAGCATGAAGCCGGCCAAGTAAATAATCCCGTTCCACCTTATTTTTCACCAAGCGAATTGCACTTTCCAATGCAGCCCGTGCTTCTTCATTGCGATTTAATTTTTGTAACAAATCTGTTTTAAAAGTGTAGTACAAATGATCATTATTAAGTGAGGGCTTTAGCTTTTCTAATACAGTAAGGGATTTAGACGGCCCATGTACACGATCAAATATTATTAGGTAATTAAGTTTACCTCTGGCAGATGGCCACCTCTCCTGTAGCTTTTCATGTACCCATAAAACTTTTTTCCAGTTTATGTCATCAAAGCTTTCGGGCCGGCAATATTGGTATTCAATGGCAGCTTCTAAAAAGTAATGAGTGAGTTCACCAAACTTGGTGGCTTCATTAAAGTAATAATAGCCCCAATTGGCATACTCCTTATTATACAGGCTTCTGTTTTGGTTTTCAAAAAGCACCAGGTTTCCATCCGAATCTAAACGGGCCCCAAAGCGCGAGGCCTTAAAGCAAATCAAGCTAATTAGAGAAAGCAACTCCGATGTCTGGCAATGATCCTTCTGCGAAAGCAAAAGGGCAAGCCGGAGCGCCTCCCCACAAAGGTCTTCCTTCACTAACAAGTCTCCATCACTGGCTTTATAGCCTTCATTAAATATGAGATAGATTACCTTCAACACCCTTTCCAAATACAATGGCATAGCTTTCCCCTCCGGCAGTTTTATATCACCAACCTTGGTTTGAAAATCGGCCCGAGCCCTTTGAACAGATTTTTTAGCCGCCTCTTCATTCATCAACATGGCCCTGCTAATTTCCTTTACAGAGAAACCACCAATAAGCTTAAGGCTAAGCAGCAAACTATTTTTCTCGCTAATGGCGGGTGAACAACAGGCGAAAATCATCCTCAACTGTTCATCCTGTATGGCTTTTGAATCACGCATTTCAAAGGCATTTTCAATTTCATTTGTTCCATCACCCACATAATCCTGATGCCTCTTCTCCTTCCTTAACCTATCAATCAACCCATGATGTGCCACTCTGTACAGCCATCCACCGGGGTTATCGGGTATAGGCTGAAAAGCCCAAAGTTTCATGGCTTTATAAAGCGCCTCCTGCACGGCATCTTCAATCCACTCAATATGGCTGCTGCCAAAACGTGCGGTGAGTCCGGCTACAATGCTACCGTACTCATGGCGAAAGAGGTGATCTATAGTTTGATTTACGTGAGTCTCAGGCATTGAGGTTATTCAGCTAAAAATTTAAAAAGCCCTACCGCAATAGCGGAAGGGCTTCAATTTACATGTTTTTGATATCTACATATCCATGCTCATAATTTCGCGCACTTCAACCGTTCCGTTGTGCTCAAAAATGGGGCATCCTTTGGAAATTTCAGTAGCACTATCAAGGCTATCCGCATTTACTATAAGGTAGCCCCCTACTATTTCGGCACCTTCGGCAAACGGGCCATCTGTAACCGTTTTTCCTCCGCCCGAAACTACTTTGCCTGCACCGTTTAAAGGCAATCCGCTATCAAGGGTTCCCTTCTCAGCAAGGCCTCCCATCCATACACCCCACTTCTGCATGTGCTCCTGCATTTCTTCCGGTGATTGTTGGGCTCTGCGGGCATCTCCGCCTCTAAACAAATAAAGATACTTAGTCATGATTCTGATATTTAAATTAATAATGATTTCAATTTTTAGTTTGATCTAACTCCAATACTTCCTTTAGTAATTGAAGATCTTTGGTATTAGCCTTTTTCATGGCCATCTTCATAAAAGGAGTAAGGATTTTGGAAAAGCCCGAAGGCTTGCCTCTGTTTATCAAGGTCATTTTTGTGGCATTGGGTTCTGTTGCTTCCCATAGGTAGGTTGTTTCCATTGGGAATGGGCCATCAGCCGTGCGCATTACCATTCTTTTCTCAGGCTCCCATACCACAATTTCATAAACGTATGCCATATCCTTTCCTAGAAACCTGGCTCTAAAAGCAATTTGGCTCCCCACTTTTATCTCCAGCTCGGTTACCCATTTTACCTCATAAATATTCTTGTACCACCTAGGTACATTATCAGGATGCGCAGCAAAACCGCTTACCTCCCCAATGGGTTTCTTAATTACAATTTGGGTATTTACCTCAACCTCTGCCATGTTTACACTTTTGTTGGATTACCGGTTCCTGTTTCCACCAAATCTTTCAAGCTCTTCATATAAAGGGCCCAATGGAAATTACAAATCCCAAACATGGGGGTTTGATCCTTCCAGCCGCTATGCCTAAAGTGGATAATTATTTTACCATTGTCTTCCATCAGTTTAAAACTAAATCTGGTTCCCTTCCATTCAGGAGTGGCATCCACACATTCGTACTCAAATTCATTGGCCTCCTTCTTTAGTACTTTAAAATCTTTATGATAGTTACCCGGAAAGTTAAACCTCAGTATACCTGGCTCTGGTTGTTCCGTTTTGGAAGTCCACCAACCAGAAAAACCCGCGGCCGTACTAATTGCATTTCTTAAAAAACCGGCCTTTTCGGCAGGCACATCCAACAGGTGATAAATAGTTTCCATTGTGGTTATTTTGGGTAAAGACGTTTGAGAAAATCCAAAGGGGACATTTTGAAAAAATTTTTTTCGATTTTTTTTCAAGCCCCAAAAAATCAATTTATACATCCGCATTGGTCCTCTGCGAAAAGTAAAATACTTAGGTGGTGTATAATCTTACATAATCGGCTCAAATGTGTGTGAATCCTATAGTTAATGCTCACTCTCTTTTTTTCAAAAAGGATAAAAAACCAACCATTGATATTCAGCCGAATAATGTGTAAGCATTTTACCAAAGAAGCCTTACCCTATGATTTAGTGAAATAATTTTTTCCCGAAATCCTAATTTTTCTTTCCTCAAAATCAATCATTGTAAACTACTGAATCAGAGTTGAGGCAAATTTTTAGGCAGTAAAATATAGCTAAACCTCTAGTGTGTCCTATACACTTATCCCGTTCATTCCTACAAGATTTTTGTAGTGGCACTATATGTTTGTTCCGCTCGACTCGATGAATTTTTAAATGTTCATCTGTCATGATTACTACTCACAAACTCACTCTCGCCACTCTAGCGGTATTCTGTATTGCCCTTATTGCCAATGGGCAAACACCGCAGGATTCGGCTTTAATACCTATTGCATCGGCCAAAGCCACATCAGAAGATAGGGCTGACGTAGTTGCACAAAGTTTTGATGGCATAGGGCACACCCTTTGGCAAAGCCAGCCTGATTTCCCAGTCAACTTTTTTACACGCGCTGGTAGAAACCTATTTCTTAACACCTCAGCCCAACAACTATCCTCCAGCTCACCCAAAGGCTCTCTCACAACTGCTGTTGATGGTAACCTAAAAACCGGCTTCAATGTAAACTCCGGTAATTGGTTTACCATCAACTTATTAAATCCCACTAACCTACACGTGCTTACGCTAAAGGCCAGTGTAAAAACCACAATCTCCATTTTTGGATTCAATGCAAAAGGCGATTCCATTAAAATTGGAGAATATACGCGTGGTGATCACTACAGTGTAAAAAAGCTGGCCGTTGCCAAAAGCCTTACCAAGGTTAAACTCCACTGTAATGACCCCTATTTATTATTTGAGATAGCTGCTTGTGAAGAAGCACCAACCGAAGATTTGTTTTATGATTTTGGAAAATCGTACTCCGTAAAAGGCATTAACCTTGAATTTAGAGGGTGTACTACTGCAGACTCAGTAGTTATAAGTCTAAGTGAGGATGGTGTTAACTGGACGTCAATAGCTAAACCAGACCCTACAGAATTCTTTGCGAAAAATTATTCCACAAATTCACATGGGCAATATGCACGAATTAGGTTTTTCATAAAAGATGGCGACTATAATCATGGCAAACTTGGTGAAGTTGCTTTTTATGGGAAGGAGTACAAACCAGGAGCAGGAGGTGGAAACGGTGGCGGCTCAGGGTCAAAAACTCCTGTAATGTGGGATCCGTTAGCGGGCTTATGGCCACCTCATACTAAAGATGCTGTATTTTCAGCTTCTAGCGAAGACCCTTCAAATCCTATTAGTTTGGTAACAGATGGTATTGAAAGTACGGGCTGGCGCTCAGATGCAGCATTTCCGTCAAATTTTATGAGCAGGAAGGACAGAAACCTGATGCTTCAATCCGCAATGATTTCTTCCGTAATCCGCTCAAACGGTGGAACCCTAAAGTATTGGAATGATGGCGACCAAAAAACAGGGGATCAAATCAAAAATACTCTTGGTGAAAGATGGCTGAAAGTACATTTTAATCTGCCGCAGTATATCCACCTCATTAGCATGAAGGCCAGTAATAAACTCGCTAACGTTGAGATAATTGGCTATTTAAGCAATGGCGACTCTGTAAAACTGGACACGTATAGCACATTAGATCACTACAGCGTAAAACGCGTTTTGGTAGATAAAAAGCTAACCGGACTTAAGCTAAAAAGCAATCAGGATTTCCTGCTTTTTGAGTTGGCCGCACTTGATATGCCGATGTATGAAGACGTATTAGTGGATTTTGGCTCTGCAAAAGAAGTGGGCTGGATTTACACCAACTTCCGAAATTCTCAATGGATAGACTCCACACTTTTTGAAGTAAGCAACGACCTTAAAAACTGGACCACCGTTGCCAAACCCGATCATCAGTATTACTTTGAATTAGCTTTTAAAGCCAAACCCAGACTGAATGCGCGCTATGGCCGATTACGAATTTTTGTAAAAGAACAGGATTATGCCCGTGCAGAACTCAGTGAACTTACAATCCGAGACTTAAACGGATTAAACGGCCCCATGCCAACTCCAAAACAAGCAACCCGCCCACTTAAAGATTTAATGGGAATAAACGGTATTAGAGGATGGGGCCATGGCGGCAGCTCTAATACTTTAGATACCAATCAAGGTCCACACCAATACAACAGAGTGGCCACGTATGGGCGAAACTATCATAACATGAGCTGGGATACCCGTGATCCTGATCATACCCCAGACTATAACAAAATGCCGGGCTCGCTTCGTTTTACATGGCTCAACTGGGATGATGAATATGACACCTGGAATCAGGCCAATCTTGGCGTACAGGTAAGTTTACAGTTTTTGAATATTAGCCAACCTCAAAAAATATGGGATAACCCATGGCAGGCCGCATACAACATAGGCTACAACTTCGCATTACACTTTGGGCCTACACATGGTGTGGGCAATGTAGCAGCTCTTGAAATTGGCAATGAGCCCTGGGACTATGAAAAGAACTTTTACAGGACAGTACTAAACGGAATGGCAAAAGGAGCCAAAGATGCCGACCCAGCCCTCAAGGTTTTTTCAGGGGCGTTGCAGGCGGGTGATCCTTCGCGTGAAGAAAACACGTCAGGTAATTTTATAGGAGAGAGACTTACCGAAACCGAAGCACCATTTTTAGATGGAATCAACAGCCACCATTATAGTTATATGACAGATCCTGTTTCGCAAAACCGTATTTCCACCTATCCTGAAAACCCATTAAGCGGATTTAGAGGAATACTAAGCGATTTACGTTTTCGCGATCATAATATGCCCGGTACAGAATATCATGTTTCGGAATGGGGATGGGGTAGCGATGGCGCTGGCCAGAGTTGTAACCTTACGGAATGTGTTACCGAAAAGGCACAGGCACTATATGCTGCCCGCGGTCTTTTTATGATGGATAGATTAGGGGTTGATCGTTCCATGTGGTACTTCTATGCAAATTTACCCGGAAGTGGCTCTATGTACAGTCGCTGTGGACTTACCGGTCCAGTGGAAGATGGCTCTGTTAAAAAACTCTCTTTCCATGTTTTTGAAACCATCAAGCAACAGCTTGGCAACAGCTATTTTTTACAAGTATTGCAAGAAGATGAAAATGCATGGGCCTACACTTATGGCGACTCCCTAGGTAACCCACAATACATTGTGGCTTGGAAACCTATTGAAGAAGGAAACCCTGCTATAACTCAGCTTTCGCTGAATGTTGGCTTCCCGGTTTCATCAGCCTTTGAGCTGGATGGCACCCCTGACGGGCGAGCAGCATCATTACCAAGAAAATCCGGCACTACTATTTCGTTTCCAGTTTCAGCAACGCCAGTAGTTCTTAAGCTGGCAAATAGCGCGGTAGTCATCAAAAAGGGTTCTACTAACCCGAATAACCGTTTGGACTTAAAACCAGAACTATATCCAAATCCCAATAATGGTGTCTTTAATTTAGAATTTCAAACTAGCCAAGCTTCAGACGCCATCATAAGGATAATGAGCCTTGATGGCCGGATGCTCCACCAACAAACTGAAGTTTTAAGTCCAGGTACACCAACACTTAATATGGATTTAAGCCATTTGCCGAAAGGCACCTATATGCTGGAAGGCAGCATACAATCACAATACTCAACCGATGCGCAAAGCTTTCACAAAAAGCTAATCATCACCCCATAGTCACTCTCAGACTTCAGTACACTCAAAAGCTAAAAACTCAATACTGTTACTCCAGAAAAGGCCGGATTCAACTCCCGGCCTTTTTCTATTTAAGGGCATTGGCAACACTTTAATTGC
>CAXBJE010000150.1:0-7669 GCA_963975525.1 uncultured Owenweeksia sp.
ACTGATAAGTCTGTAATCCTAAAGTTGCCGATGCCTTGTAGGTTAAGGTTGTGCCCTCACAAACCACTGTATCTGCAAAAGGCAAATACACCGCCTGCAAAATGGGTTTTTCAGTAAGAGTTACCGTCATGGTATCACTATAGCTTCCGCAGATACTGCTAATAGTATAAACCACTTGAAAGGTGCCATACTGTGTAAAGTCAATTTGTGGTAATGAAGATGAAGCAGATGTGCCTCCAGCAAAACTCCAGCCGGTGGCAGGTATCACGCTCCAGTTATGACTAACATCAGAAAGGCTATCAAAAATTAAAGGTTGTAAATGTGGTGAGGAAAAATCAACAGTAGCAAGGCCGCAAATAGCAGTATCATTAGGGAATTGAGTAGTGGGTGTACCGCGGACTACTACCGTATCAAATAGCTCCACACTGTCGCAGGAGTTTTCTACCACCATCCGGATGGGATAGATACCTACTTTAGAAAATGAAAAGTTTTGGACAGTATCATAAGGTAGGGCTACTCCTTTTTGTCCGGAGGTTGGCAACGGCAAATGCCATCGAACATCCATGGTATCACATATCCCCAATATATCTCCCACAAAAGAACCTGAGAGACTTTGACCCACACAGACTGAATCTAAACTTAGAGCCAAACCAGCAACAGGAATGGAATCCACACAAATATCCACGCTTATTGTATCGGGGCTACACTCCAAGGCGTTACCCACAATTTGTGTAACCGTGTAAACTCCTGTTTTGGTAAATGTTATTTGCAATGGTGAGGCCCCCGAAACCCAGTTTTGGGGATCAGATGAACCAAAGGTTCCCCCCAAGTCTTGTGGCCCATTTGGCGTTGTATAGTTTTGGTTTGGTGTAATCTCCCAAAGTGTTCGCCCCGCAGAGGCACCTAAACAGCCAGAGGGGCGCGCAACACCCCCAATTACGGAGTTATCCTGAATGGATATCTGACTATTAACACATGTTTTTTGAGGTGCTAAAAATGCAGCCACAGAGGGCTTTGAAATATAGATGGGCTCAATGGTGGCAGACCTATCAATGCAGGGAACTGATGCGCGAAGGCTTAACTCAAAGGCATCTGTAAACTTTGATGAGTTTATTCCACAAGAGCCTATGTAAAATCTATGGCAAACCGTATCCGGTGGTGGGTGAGAAAAAACCGTGTCTGGACTTCCATCATTTGATGACAGAGTATAGATGGTAAAGGGCGAATTTGCCGAAACATTGGTAATGGCCACACATATTTCAATGAATCCATTTTTATCGGGAATACATTGATTAATGGCTCCACCAGGAATATTAAACCCAATAGCGGGTTGGCGACCAAAAAACACATTGATTATAGACGAACGATCACATCCATTAGGATTATGGAAAGTAAGCGTAACCGTATAAAGACCTGGTGTGTTATACGAGTGGCTAATGGCTGTACCTACATTATTAGGAAAAACGCTGCCAGTTGAGGACTGACCATCACCATAATTAATAGTATAGGAACTGTAACCGGTTGAAAAAGACTGGTTGAAAAAATTAAAACTAGTTGCGGTTGAGGTAGTATCGCATTTGTAAAAAGTGGTTACTCCCTGCCATGTACGCGAAGAGCCTGTAGACCTGAGATTTGGCTCCGGTGCATCCTTTACATAAATGGTTTGAGTGGTAAACTTTGTGCATCCTCCTTTGGTAACCGTGTATGTAATTGTATGGCTGGTATTTGTTCCCACAGCATCCGGATCGAACTTATTCCCAGTTACACCAGGGCCTGAAAACGTTCCTCCGGAAGGTGAACCTGAAAGAGTTACAGGAGCATCACTTTCGCATAAGGTATCGGGCACGGAAAAACTGGGTGTGGTGAGTTGTTGAATATCCACCCGTACCAGTTTGGTATTTACCTGAACTCCATTTAGGTAATACCTAACCCTTGCACCATAGTTCCCAACCCCGGAAAAACTTACAACATGAGCTCCTGCACCGTTAGCAGACGCAGGTGTACCTGCGGCAAAGTTCCAGTAAATGCTATCTGAGGTTCCTGAAAAAGTGGAATTGAAGGTAACTGAATTGGAAGGCGAGCAGAGGAAAACCGTATCATTACTGAGTGCGGGTGTTGTGGTAACCGTAACCTGAGCTATGCTACCCATGGCCATAATCAGCGTAAAAACGCCACAAAAGAAGAGCCTGAACTTGGTAAATAAAAACATCAGAGTAGATACACAAAGGTTTGGGTGGCAAAAATGGGAATAATTATATAAACTGACCTACTCATCAATGGGGATTTTACCTGTTAAAGCCTACGGCAAATGCCTGATTTTTCCTTTGACTTTCAGAAACATATCTTGTTTACCCAGCCCGTTGTCACCCGTTTTCAAAATATTTAAATGACACCGAAATCTCTGCGCTTGCCAAATCCATAAGTGCCCAATAAATACTTTAAATCTTGTATTTATTTCAAAGATTTAGCAATTAACATTTGCCGTACTTTTCAACCCTATTTACGGTTTCTTTTGTGCCCCAACTTTTCTTTATCGAACCAATTGTGATTGGTGATATTGTAATTTAGCCCAAAATCAAAAAGTTTAATGGCCAAAGTACATCTCGTTTTAGGTTCTGGTGGGGCGCGGGGGATAGCCCATATTGGTGTAATTGAAGAACTGGAAAAAGATGGCCATGAAATAATTGAAGTGATTGGCTGCTCCATGGGCGCTGTGGTTGGAGGCATATATTCTGCCGGCTACCTTACCGAATACAGAGACTGGCTCCTAACCCTAAATAAAAGTGCCGTATGGAGACTGCTCGATTTTACTTTCACCCGACAGGGTTTTCTTAAGGGTGAAAAGGTGTTTGACACCATCCTTAATATGACCGGGCCTTTAGATATTGAAAATCTGCGGATTCCATTCACTGCAGTGGCCACCGAAATGCACAACCGCGAGGAGGTAATCATCCGTAATGGAGATTTATTTCAGGCGCTTCGTGCTTCCATCTCCATACCCGGGATTTTTACGCCTGTAAAGCATGATCATGAAGTGCTGGTAGATGGTGGGGTGTTAAATCCACTTCCACTTAATCTGGTAAAAAGAAGAGATGATGCTATAGTAGTGGCTGTAAACATTAATGCGCGCAAACCACAGGATGCAAACCCCAAAGTAGAGTATAGGGAAAAAGAGCCACCTGAGGAACCTAAAGGCTGGCTGCCCATAAGCTGGCCATTTACTAAAAAAAATGCACCCGCTGGCCCTCCCAGTTTTTCACTGATTGATTTGATGCAAACCTCTTATGACTATACCCAGGATAGACTGACGGAGCTGATGATAAAACATTATAGTCCGGATATTACCGTTGACATTCCCAGAACCACATGCGGAACTTTTGAATTTTACAGAGCAGAAGAGCTGATAGATTTAGGCAAAAAAAGCTACCAAAAAGCCATAGCCTCCGGGTAAACCTTCCTCCCTTTTAAAACCTATTCCTTTCTGGGCAATGATTTGAGCGAAGATTTGCCAGTGTAAATATTTTCTGATTCAATGATGTTGGTATTTATATTTGGCATTCTATAAAACTCAACTTAATACATAAACTAGCATGCGTTCACTCAAGTCATCATCACTGCTAATCCTCTTACTATCATACTTTTCATCCTTAGCTTATTTCCCGCAGCCTGGAGATTCTATAAATAAAGAATACGTGAACTGGTACAACATGGATCCGGCTAGTGACAAAATATTAGGAGCTGCCGTTGAAAAGGCCTACACAGAACTACTGACCGACAAACCTGCTGCAAAAACCATAGTAGTAGCGGTTATTGATGCTGGGGTAGATATTTACCACGAAGACTTAGTTGGCAGAATATGGACTAACGCAGATGAAATTGCAGACAATGGAATTGATGATGATAACAACGGTTATATTGATGACGTGCATGGCTGGAATTTTATTGGAAACAAAAAAGGTGAAAACATTAACCATGCAAACCTTGAAATGACTAGGGTAATACGAGAGTACGAACCCATTTTTAATAAACTTGGAGAGAATATACCTGATAGCCTTAAGACAGTTCATGCTATGTACAAACTCGCTAGAGAGGATTATGACAAGCAATATGAGAACTATAAAAAGAGGTTTGACGTGTATGCCGATTTTAAAGACTACTACACCAAGCAGGAGACCGTATTGAAGGAAAAACTTAACAAGGAGTACATTGTTGAGGCAGATTTAGCCAATGTACAGGCTTCCAGTGATGAGCTTCGTAAAGCCAAAAACTTTTTTTCCAACCTGTATAGCAAGGGGTTCTCTCATAAAGATTTTATGGAAACCTACAACTATCTTGATATGAAGGTCAACTACCATCTGAATCTTGGCTTTGACCCACGTACTATTATAGGGGATAATATTTCCGATATGAGTAAAGTACACGGAAACAACAATGTGAAGGGGCCTCGCTGTGATCACGGCACATTGGTCTCTGGTGTTATTGGCGCAACCCGCAACAATGGTATTGGTGTAAATGGTATTGCTGATAATATTCAAATAATGGTTCTCCGCACCGTACCCGATGGTGATGAGTATGATAAGGATGTAGCCATGTCCATTATATATGCAGTGGATAATGGAGCCAACATTATTAATATGAGTTTTGGTAAAGATTATTCTCCACAAAAGAAATTGGTGGATCAGGCGCTGAAGTATGCTGCCGCCCACAATGTTCTGCTGGTTCACGCAGCGGGTAATGATGCTGCCAATAGCGACAAGCAGAATAACTTTCCATCGGACTATTACGGAAACACTGATACATTACAGGCGTGGCTTACTGTAGGGGCTAGCGACCGCAAAAAAGGCAAAAGAATCCCTGCTGTTTTCTCAAATTATGGAGCAAGTACCGTTGACCTTTTTGCACCGGGAGTAAATATTGTTTCCACTTTGCCAGAAAGCCGTTATGAAGTAACCCAGGGCACTAGCTTTGCGGGTCCGGTCGTAACCGGTGTTGCTGCGCTGGTTTGGTCCAGATATCCAGAGCTGACAGCTGTAGAATTAAAGGATATCTTGATGCAATCTACCACCACGGATTACTACAAGAAAAAGGTAATTCAACCATCCGAAGAAAGAGGAGGTGGAACTAAAGTGCGTTTTTACACGCTGTCGCAAACCGGTGGAATTGTTAATGCCTATCAGGCTTTGCTTCTGGCAGAACAAAAGACCAGTGACACGTCAACAGTAAACAAGGCCTCTAAGTAGTTGGAGTTGTTTAAAATTCAGTAGGCTAAAAAACCTACCTACTTTAGCCTCATATTTAGGGCATGCCTTCATAATAGGAATTCTTAGTGATGAGAGAATTCGTAAAAACAGAATGGCTAATGAGGCTATTTTTCCATATTCTTTTGTTCATCGGTATTCTACTACCGGCAACAGCAATAGGTCAAACTGCAACTTACAGAGTATCTGTAGGTAGATTTAATGTGGGCGAACAAACCGTAAATCAAATGTGCAATGGAGACACTTTAAAGGTGAGTGTAGACTCGGAAGTGAAGGTATATGTGGGTTTTACCAACATAGTAACCTACCAGCAAAACAGCACCTATTATAAGGGTTACCTATTAAAATCTCAGGTTACCGTAAAAAGAAATGGCACGGTGCAAAGTGAGTGCAAAACCCAATGGAACGGAAAATTTTACACCATAATATTGGATGGTAAAGTTTCAAAATACCACAAGTTGATTCGATCTTCAGGCACATTACTCTATTTCGCTCAACCCAATAAAAATCAAGAAGTTTATTCCGAATCTGACGGCAAAATGAAGTTTATCAGCCAAAAGGCATCGGGAGTTTATGAAATGACTCATCCTGAGGAAAAAACTAAAAACACCTATGAATATAAGGATGGGATATTGCAAAAAACCACTATCCATCATCCTTTGATAAGTTTTAGCACCGTGCTTTTAAAATATCAGGACCAATAGCATCCTTCTGCCATATTAAATTATCTATTTTAGCCCCGCTTTTGGTTCCTGCCGTTTGGCGGGATTAAAAGGGAATCCGGTGTAAATCCGGAACAGTTCCCGCTGCTGTAAGCACCGCTAAGAGCGATTCAATCTTTAAGTCACTTCCCTGGCTAAGCCGGGGTGGGAAGACGGAATCGCAGGGTGTAAGTCAGAAGACCTGCCATAAGAATTAACACGAAAGCTTTCGGGATAAAAGCACAGTATAAGCCACGGGCATAGCCTGTAGATTTTCCACTGTACCTATTCTGATTGTTTTGTGTTGCCTTTTGGTGAGCTATTGGCTATTTCGCCTATGCCCACCAAAACAGTTTGCACTTTGTCACACTGAGCGATAGTCGAAGTGCATCCTAAACTATAGCCATTTCTAAGTATTGGAAAGGGCTTCGACTATCGCTCAGCCTGACAGAGGTAATAGAAACTCGCAGGAATATTGAACCAAAACAAATGAGTATCAGGCTAACCATTATTTGCGTTTTGCTCCTCACCCTTAGCGGGAAAGGCTTGCTGGCGCAGATAGATACCGTCTCCCTTCAGGAGGTTTCGGTGGTGGAAAAACGCAACTCCAAATTTGCTCTGGGTAGTCAGGTATTTACTATTGATAGTGCTCAACTCAAAAGCTATCAGGGTCAAACGCTAACAGAAGTACTCCAGTTTGAAAGCGGCATTTACCTAAAACATTATAGTCCGGCAAACCTTGCCTCCACCAGCTTTAGGGGCGGCAATGCGTCACAAACTGCACTTACGTGGAATGGATTTAACATCAACAGTCCTTTAAATGGCATTTTTGATTTGAGCCTTTTTCCGGTCAGCGCCTTTGATGAAGTTAAAGTACAGCCCGGGGCGTCAAGCGCGCTTTGGGGAAGTGGCGCTGTTGGGGGTTCTATTCACCTTAGCCAAAGGCCAAATTTTAAACCTCGTTTCAATATTAACCTAAGTTCTCAAGCCGGTAGTTTTGGTTTTCACCAAGAAAGTGTGGGTATTGATTTTGGCTCCAAAAGATTTTCGCACCGCCTGATGGTATTAAATCAATTTGCCACAAATGATTTTGAATATCTGAACCCATTTACCAACCAAGTAGAAACTCAGAGAAATAATGAGGTTGGCACTAGGGCCCTGCTCAGCGAAAATTACTTCAGCTTAAATCCCAAAAACTTATTTAGCCTAAACTGGTGGTATCAACAAACGGATAGAAACACGCCTCCTACCCTTTTTGAAACCACATTGGCAAATCAAACTGATGATGTAAGCCGATTGACCGCTGAGTGGTTTCATCAATTAAAAAAGGGAGAATTAAAAACAAGGGGGGCCTGGTTTAGCGAATTTCAGGATTACACCAACCTAACTGATGACACCGCCTACTTTAATAACAGCCAAACATTTATTGGTGAAGTTGAATTCAGCCGAAAGCTGAAAAGTGGATTTAATGTGGATTTAGGTTTTAACCAAACCTCATTTGTGGCAGATGTACAATCCTACAAAAGCGACCCGAGGTGGCAACACCGCCAATCGGCCTTTGCAGGATTAAGCAAATCACTTTTTACAAAATTGGATTTCAGTGCTATGCTACGCCAGGAATTTATTGACGGAGAAACTGCTCCATTTACATACACACTTGGTGCAGCCTGGAAAATCTACAAAGGGCTTTCACTTAAAGGTCAACACTCT
>CAXBJE010000151.1:0-7652 GCA_963975525.1 uncultured Owenweeksia sp.
TTCTTCAACAGATCCCTTCATATAAACCGGAGTAACACAGCTATTGGTAACACCTATATCAAATCCTGCCTTTTTTAGGCTGTTTTGAAGTAGCAGAGAATTGAACCACAGTTTCTCTTTTAATTCAGGCTTGGTTTTTAAAAGCTCCAAACGCTTAAGGTTACCTGCCACCAATGGCATAGGTAATGACTTTGCGAATATTTGAGAACGCATGTTGTATTGAAGAAACTGTACAATGTCTTTATCTCCGGCAAGGAAAGCTCCTATACTAGCCATAGACTTGGCGAAAGTTGAGAAGTAAATATCGATATCGTCCTGAACACCTTGCTCCTCACCAGTTCCGGCTCCGGTTTTACCTTGAGTTCCAAAACCATGGGCATCATCCACCATAAGGCGGAAGTTGTATTTTGATTTAAGGTCCACAATTTCCCTTAACAGCCCTTGATCTCCTCTCATTCCAAACACACCCTCGGTAATCACCAAAATACCACCTGTGGTGCCTTCTACCATTTTTGTGGCTCTCTGCAGGTTTTTTTCAAGGCTTTCCATATCGTTGTGAGCGTACACCAGGCGCTTACCCAGGTGCATCCTTACTCCATCAACAATGCAGGCATGGCTTTCAGAATCATATACTACAACATCATTTCTATCTAAAATAGAATCAATGGCAGACATTATACCCTGATAACCGAAGTTGACCAAAACAGCCTTTTCCTTACCCACAAACTCTGCAAGCTCAGCCTCCAAACGATCATGAAGGTCCGTATTACCAGACATCATTCTTGAACCCATAGGATAAGCTAATCCCCACTGTGCAGATGCCAAGGCATCAGCCTCACGAACTTCGGGGTGCTCAGCAAGGCCCAAGTAATTATTAATACTCCAGCAAATCACTTCCTTTCCGTGAAAGGTCATTCTGTTTGAAATTTTACCTTCTAGCTTCGGAAAAATATAATAGCCTTCCGCTGATTCAGCATATTGGCCCAAAGGACCTTTATTGGTCTTTATTCTTTCGAATATATCCGTGGTTGCTGGCTTGTTTTGTGTTTCCATCGTTTGTAAATATAAAAGTTGTCCTCAACACCTCGCGCGTAGGGCCAATGCGAATGTCTCCCGAAAAGGGATGATTAAAGGTAATTTTGTGTGTGTCCGTTTATTTTCTCAACCAACAACTCTTCTTGGTTGCTTACCATAAAGCCATTGTCAATCATCCATTGGTCGTTATACAAGGTACTAAGATAACCCGCTCCGTGGTCAGATAAAACAACCACAATGCAATCATCCGGGCTAAACTCATCTTTCATACAGTAAAGCCCTTCAATGGCAGCTCCGGCAGATGGACCTCCAATTATAGCTTCTGTCCTTGCCAACTCTCTGGCTCTGTTGAGGCCGCTGGTATCATCAACCTGAAAAAACTTGTCAATTTTATCGAAAAGTACAGTGCCGGGAATAATCTTCTTCCCTACTCCGTCCAGCTTATAGGATTTTATTTCGTTTTCATCCAAATATCCATCTGTATGAAACTTGGTAAGTACCGAACCAAAGGCATCCACTCCAAAAACCTTAACATTTGGGTTTTGCTCTTTTAAATACTTTGCCGTACCTGAAATAGTACCACCAGAACCAACACAGGCCACATAGTGTGTTATTTTACCTTCTGTTTGCCTCCAAATTTCGGGGCCGGTACTACTGTAGTGGCCCTCAATATTTGAGTCGTTGTAATACTGATTTACATATATGGAATTAGGCGTAGCCTCATGCAACACACGAGCTCTGGTATAATAAGACTCTGGTGCATCAGACTTAGCGCTGGCTGGACAAACATGCACCTCAGCTCCAAGAGCCTTTAGCAGGGTTTGCTTCTCGTATGAAATTTTGTCGGTGGCAAAGAATACACAATTGTACCCTTTAAGTGCCCCTATCATTGCCAGGCTTCTACCGGTGTTACCTGATGTAGACTCAATAATAGTTCCACCTGGTTTCAACCGGCCTTCTTGTTCGGCTTTTTCAATGGCGTATAGCGCTATGCGATCTTTGGCTGAATGACCTGGGTTAAAGGCCTCCACCTTGGCATATACACGAGTGTTCAGTTCCCTGGAAACATTCTGTAAAAATATAATTGGCGTATTACCAACAGTTTGAAGAATGTTTTCCTTCTCTTCTTTCAATCTCATAAATCGTGTTTCGGAGCTGTTAAGCGGGGGTAAAAATAATAGCCTTAATCGGACTTAGCTAATTCTGTTTAGCACAAATTTTATATCAAGTAATACATGTAAGTTTCACCATGTTGATTTTCAAATATTTAAGCTACTTAGTGGATTCCACTAAAACTTTGCTTTTTTTATTCCTAAAATCAACCGAGAGGTCAATTTTTTCAATTTTACATTTAATCGTAATACTCTGCTTACGCAGATATCACAACCAACTCACACTAAGCCAAATGCCGCACCCACATAGTTTTTAGCTGCAACCCTTAAAAACCTTGGTATTATTTAACTTTGCCGAAAACCTTTTAGAATATGGAAACAACATACGATAATTCATCCCTTAAGCTTAAAAAAGAATTTGCCGAGGCGGAAGACTTCCTCCCTCTAAATGGAACCGATTACGTGGAGCTTTACGTAGGGAACGCCAAGCAGGCCGCCCACTTTTATAAAACGGCCTTTGGATTTCAGCCCATTGCTTTTTCGGGTCTTGAAACCGGCTCTAAAGACAAGGTTTCTTACGTTTTGGCTCAAGGAAAAATAAGATTGGTGCTTACCTCCCCATTAACTAAAGACGGCCCTATAAATGAGCACATCAACAAACATGGAGATGGTGTAAAAAATGTGGCCCTTTGGGTAGATGACGCCACAAAGAGCTGGCAGGAAACCACCAGCCGTGGTGCAGTATCCACATTTGAGCCTAAAACTATTGAAGATGAAAATGGTAAAGCCGTGTTATCGGCTATCCGCACCTATGGCGAAACCAACCACATATTTGTAGAGCGTAGTAACTACAACGGTATTTTCCTACCGGGATACAAGGCCTGGAACCCAGATTACCAACCTAGTGATGTAGGCCTAAAATACATTGACCACATGGTGGGAAATGTGGGTTGGAATGAAATGAATAAGTGGGTGGAGTTTTACGCCAAAGTAATGGGCTTCGCTCAGCTCATATCTTTTGACGACAAAGACATTTCCACCGATTATACCGCACTTATGAGTAAGGTAATGACCAACGGAAATGGCCGTATCAAATTCCCGATTAACGAACCGGCAGAAGGAAAAAAGAAATCGCAGATTGAGGAATACATCGATTTTTATAATGGTGCGGGGGTACAGCACGTTGCTGTTGCCACAGATAACATTATCGAAACCGTAACTCAAATGACTGAGCGTGGTGTGGAGTTTCTAAAAGTACCAGCGATATACTACGATACGGTATTAGATCGTGTTGGAGAAATTGACGAAGATCTGGAGCCACTTAAAAAGTTGGGAATCTTAATTGACCGCGATGACGAGGGTTACTTATTGCAGATTTTTACAAAACCAGTAGCCGATCGCCCAACTTTGTTTTTTGAAATCATTCAACGTAAAGGTGCCAAATCTTTTGGAAAAGGAAACTTTAAAGCACTTTTTGAAGCCATTGAAAGAGAGCAAGAAAGCAGAGGGACTCTTTAGCCGTTGACGGTTGCCCTTCGACTATCGCTCGGGGTGACAAGGTTGTTAAATTCTAGAAAGCAGTTTACAAATTGTAAGCTGCTTTTTTTTCAAACTGCCAACTGAAGCCTTCGCAAACTCTCATACCTTCCTTTTATCCAGATAAATATAAATGGCCAAGGCTACTAAACTTATTCCCCCCAGGATGGAGAAACCCCAGCTAAGCCTATCATCATCTTCACCCATCCAGGCCAGCAAAATAGTAAGCGGTGTAATGCCCAGCATGGTGGCCCCTATAAATCGCCAAAATTTCATACTTACCAAGCCACCAACAAAGCTTACGGCATCATTACTCAAAAATGGTGAGAGACGGAAAATGGCCACTGTCCAAAAACCGTATTTGGCTAAAAAGCCCGTCATTTTTTCGCGGTTGTTATGGCCTACAATTTTATCTATTGTAACAGTACCCAAAGCCTCGCCCAGTACATAGGCAAATACTGAAGCCAAAAACACGCCTACCAAACACAATAGGCCGCCCAACCAGGGACCGTACATCATTATACTTAATGTCATAACCAAAACGGATGGCACAAAAAACAGAAACAACTGAAACAGGAATGCTCCTAAAAGAATGAGATAACCAATATCCCTGTGAGGCTCTAAAAATTTTTTGATATTTTCCATCTCTCCCGTGGAAAACACTTGATACGCCTCATTGATCCAGTTCTGAAAATTTTCATCAAAAAAATAAAAAGTAACTGCCGTAACTATTAGCAATAGTGAAATTATTACTGGAATATTAGGTCTTTTCATTAATTTACAATCAAACCCTATAAACTAATCAATGGCTTTAAGGTTCTTTTCTGCCATTGGAAAAATGATTTGCACCACTTAACTTCACCCCCTAAGCAACCTTATAACCTCTTTCTGGTGTCCTATAGGCTAACCCGCTATCTATGAAAAAAACTACCCTTCTCCTTCTATTATTTGTTTTTGCCACAACCATAAGCTCCGGCCAACAGTTTACCATAAAAGGAAAAGTAGTAGACAGCAAAACAGAAAAGCCTCTGCCCTTTGTGAACATTACTGCCGATGATGAAAAAACCGGCACCGCTACAGATATTGATGGCTCTTTCACTTTAACCCTAAAGCCGGGTCAACACCAACTGAATTTCTCTTTTATTGGCTACGAGAAAAAATCGGCCACGGTAAATCCCCAAACAGGATATATTAAAATCAGCATGGTGGAAACAACTTCAGAATTGCTTGAAGTAACCATATTTCCAGGTGAAAATCCCGCCCATCGCATCATCAGAAAGGCGGTAGCCAATAAGGCCAAAAACAATCCTGAAAACCTACCCTCCTTTACCTATAAAACCTATAGCAAGTTCACCGCTACCATTGATAATGATACGGCTGCCAATGCGATGGATACACTTCCGCAAGCGGCCAATATGGATAGTTTAATTGCTGAACTGGAATCTGAAAAAGACACCTCGGCAGACTCCAGTAAAACTGATATTGTGGCTCTAATGCAAAAGCAATATCTGTTCATGATGGAAACGGTGACCGAGCGCAAATACCTGCCTCCTTCGCGGGATAATGAAACTGTTTTGGCCACCCGCACCTCCGGTTTTAAAAACCCACTTTTCTCCTTGCTCATCACACAGCTTCAATCCTTTAGTTTTTACAACGATTACATCACCATTGCAGGAGAAGATTTCCTAAACCCAATTACAAAGGGCAGCACCAACCGCTATTTCTTTTTGATTGAAGACACCACTTATAACTCCGATGAAGACACAGTTTTTGTTATTTCATACCGACCAAAACCCAACTACGGATTTAAACCCCTTAAGGGAGTGGTTTACATCAACACTTCTGATTGGGCCATACAAAGTGTAATTGCTGAGCCCGTAGAAAATCAGGGAACTCGCATTTCCATTGAACAGCGATACAAGCCATATGCACCTCACATTTGGTTTCCCGATCAGCTCAGTGCGGTAATACATTTTGGCTCTATGAAGATAAATGAGTTCACCCCGGTGGCGCGGGTGCGCACTTATCTTAATGATGTAAAGGTGGGTGAGGATATCGCTAAAAAAGATATTTCGAGGGCACAGGTTACCATTGATGAGCTAGCTGTAACCGATGCCGATAAAATACTGGCTCAATACCGGGTGGATACCCTTTCCGCCAAGGAAGAGCGCACCTACACCTGGCTCGATTCTGTAAGCAGTGCCGAAAACCTAGACCGTGATTTACAAATACTGCTCACGCTGGCTCAGGGCAAAATACCCTTATGGTATTTTGATATTGACCTCAACAGGCTGGCCACCTTTAATGATTATGAAGGTTTCCGGCTTGGGCTTGGCGCCCATACCAATGCCCGTTTTTCGCGATGGTTTAAGGTGGGAGGTTTTTTTGGCTATGGTTTTAAGGATGAAGTACTGAAATATGGTTACGATGCTGAAGCGACTATCCACAAATACACTAACTTAAAACTAAAGGCCGGCTACGAGTTTGATATTTTTGAAACAGGCGGCATAGACTTTATCCAGCGACCTACACAAGGCTTTTTTGCTGATAATTACCGCAGGCTGTTTATTCCGCAGTGGGATGAAACCTCGCGCTACTACACCTCTTTAACTTTTGACCCCACACCCAAAACACATTTAAAAATACAGGCACAGCGTGAAAACCGCTATACCGTTGGTGATTACTTTTTTGATGCTGACAATGCAAACGAGGCCATCCTCGAAAATGGCTTTAACTACTTTGAAGTGATAACGGGCTTACAATACACACCCAAAGAACGCTATGTAGAGGGCCCCAGCTTTGGCAAACTGGCCTTTGATGTTGGTTATCCCATCATATTTCTTCAATACACCCGTGGTATTGCCGGAGCATTGGATTCTGAGTTTGATTATGACAAAATAGACCTGAGGCTGGAACACAGAAAGAAAACCCTTCGCCTGGGAGAAAGCTCGCTACAGATACAGGGAGGGACTGTATTTCAGGATTTACCTTATTCCAAAATGTATGTGGGTACAGCCAACGGCATTGTAAGCAATGTTTTTTGGAAACGGTCCTTCTCACTGGCTGACCGTAACAGCTTTGAAACCATGCGTTTCAATGAATTTCTATCCGATACGTACGGCCACATTATGTTTAGGCAAGATTTTAAATCCCTCCTTTTCCGTAGGGAAGAATTTGCACCTCATATTGAACTGGTGGCCCGTGCCCTATGGGGAACCTTGCGTAGCCCCGAAAAACATTATGGACTTAATTCCAAATCTCCGGACAAAGGCTACTACGAAGCAGGGCTAGAGCTGAACAAGCTTTACTCAGAAAATCTACTCTCTATTGGTTTAGGCTTTTATTACCGGATGGGACCCTACACCCTACCTACCTTTCAGGAAAATTTTGCATTGAAGATTACGAGTAAGTATAGTTTTTAGAGTGACACTTTAGCTGAGGCCACAACTCTTTCTAATATACTTCATCACCCCCCTGCGCCCCCCTCAAAGGGGGATAGCTACACGTGGTTAAAAAAGCTGGATTGGTAAGTTATGTAAAAACAGGAGGGATTGGCACAGGCCAAATCCCCCCTTGAGGGGGGCGCAGGGGGGTGACAATTTAAAGCTCACCTTTCACCAAGTCACTAAAATCAATTTTTGACCACAAGGCCAACCATTTAGCCCAAATGTCGTTATTTTGCGCCCCGGTAAAACGGCCAGAAGCAGGGTTATATGTTTACAACAATCGCACGTATTATTCTAAGAAACCGAATGGCCATGATGACCGTTCTGCTTCTTGCCACGGCTTTTATGGTCTTTCAGGGCCAAAAAATCCAGATGAGCTACCAGTTTTCAAGGTTGCTCCCCCTCACCGACTCCACACAGGTTGATTACGATAATTTCAGGGAAACCTTTAATCAGGTTGGAAACCAGGTGGTGCTTGCCGCAGAAAACATTGATGTTTTTAACCCCAAAGATTATCGCCTTT
>CAXBJE010000152.1:0-7554 GCA_963975525.1 uncultured Owenweeksia sp.
ACAGCCACCCGCAAAAAAAGGCTTCTGCCTTTTTCAGTTACTTTTTCAATACCGGCAAATGCAAAACCATTTGAAATAATTACAAATCTTAAAGCTATTATAATTTGGTCTCGGTTATAAAGCTAAAATTAGCTTTTCCATACTTGGCACTCTGCGCATATCTTTCCATGCCTTTAAGGGTTTGCAATGGTCCAACATCCATAAACGAGTTTATGATCCACGTTGGAATATCGCCTGCAGGATCTGTGCTAAAAGTGTAAACAAGCCCAAATTTGCCATTGCCCATGGGAGTGATTACCCATTCGGCATCAAAAACCTTAACACGTACAATTCCAGATTTCGCACCGTAAAAATTATTATATGCTACTGATTTAGAATGAAACGCCAGGGTTTTGTTGTCTTGTGAAATGGTGTTTTTCAGTACAAAATCTCTGTCGTCCAAGGGCCATGGGAAATCGGAATTGATGTAATATACGATCTCATTTTCAGCCAATTTTTTCAATAGTTTGCTTTCAATACAGCTATAAACCCATTCATCGTAATTCTCTAAATCTTGAAAGAGCGCGGCAAAACTCGACAAGGAGTTTCCCTTAATTGTAGAGATCATGCGCATTTGTTTCAGGTTAGAATTTGGGATTTCCCTCTGGTAGATTTTTACGCCCTCCTTTTCTTTAGTTAAAACCCAAGTTGGCTCTGTGTTTATCACAGAAAAGCCTAGCGAAAGTCCAACGATGCCTGCTATTAAAACCATCTTTGTTAAAAAAGAAAACCTTATAAAGCCGGTATTTTTGGTATTGAAGTACATATTTTATTTTGAAAAGTGGTGTAATAAAAAAATTGTAGACCTTACTTTTTCTTTAAGAAAATAGAAAGAAGGCAGAAAGCAAAAACTACATGCCTTGGCTAAATAAACCAAAAGAGTATTACTGGGAATAGGTTTTTCGATAAAAGCGTTCCGAATATGCAAATGTTCCCTGCGAAAGTAATAGTGGCCGATATTCTCCACATAAAAGGCTGCTTCAATTTTGAAGCAGCCTTTTATATATTATGGAGAGGTTATTTAATTTAAATGATATCGAATTAAGCGGCTTTCAAAGATTGCGGGGTTAGTGGCACTTGCGGTTTGGTTAATAATCGTACCAATGTTAGCTGTTCTAAATTCAGATAAGTCACGGTTTTGTAGAACAACTTTGGGTACAATTGTAAAAGATTTTCGGAAACGTAGTGCTTCAAAACTACCTAAAGTGGTTTCTACTTTATTAGTCAGCTTCTCCATTCGGCCCACTCCCGTGTAAAAAGTATCGGTTGAGGAAAGCATTTCTAAATATGTTTCCAGGGGGTCTGTAAAATCATTTGGTGCGAATAGGATTTCGCCTTTTGTATTTACCAAGTGGTCAGACGAATCCCGCATGATTCTATTTAGGTCGGGGTTTGAGGGGGGAGATGTGAATACATAGTATTTTTTACCATTTAACATTGTGTCCTTTGAAATATAAACACTATCCAAATGGTTCGCTTTAGTTTCTACGCCATTCGTATCAATCCTATAGTTTTCATAAATCCTATAGTTTTCATAAATCCAATAGCTGCCTACTGTCATTGGGAAGTAGGCCGAGGCTTTTATGTCATCAGGTTGAGAACCCGAGGCGTCATCATCTTTTTTACACGAAATAAAAACTGAGGAAATAGCAAGGAATACAAGTGCACACTTTTTCATGGTAACTGCAAAATTTAAGGGTTTAGAAAAAGTATTGGTGCTGCGCTAAATTTTGGAATTGGTTTTTGGAAAAACGTAAGGTGATCCCGCAAAGTGTGATTGAGAAGAAATTTAACTTTCACACCTCTACCAAATCCCTACTTTCTATCCAGCCTACTTTGCCATCAGGCAACTTTATTTTTTTCCAGCCTTCATAGTCTTCTGTTACAACCGCTGATGTTCCTTCATGTAAAATGAATACATCTTCTGCCTTTTCGCTGGGGCCACTTTTTACATAGCTGCTGGTAGCTGTAATTACAGCCGGGCGATTCTTTTGAAGATAATCTTGATGACCATAAGCAAGCGAAATAGAAAGGACACCGATGAGCAGACCCGTAACTGCCACTACAAATCCGGGTCTTCTTACGGAAGTAAACAGGTATGCGCCTAATCCTGCCACAAACAGAAATAGGCAAACTACTGCTGTAATTGCCCAGCCACCAGGAGTTAGAGCCGTTAAAATAGAATGGTACGCGGTGCGAACCAGAGGTTGGGGTACTGTTTCAAAACGATCGATAGTGCCTTCCTTTGCAATTTTTAAGTTCTGTTTTACATCATCATCGTAAGGAGAAAGCTGCTGAGCCCGCTCGTAATATAATATGGCCTTAGCCAGCTGGTTACTTTTAAAATAGGCATTCCCCATGTTGAAGTAAAGCGCACTGCTTTCATAGCCTTGTTCAGATACCTCCTGATATTTATCCAGGGCCTGCCGGTATTCCTTTTCCTGGTAAAGTTTATTACCCTCTTCAAATATCTGATTCAAGTTCTGGCTATAGCCAAAAGAGGTAATAATGGTTAATAGTATAACTGCTAACTTTTTCATACTTCCTTATCTATTTGAGTAATTAAAAGTGCGGTATCCTCATAATCTCTGGCGGCATCAAAGCTGGCAGTAGAGGTAAACCGGGCCATTTCTGCTCGGTTCATCATTTCCATAAGCCTTGCTGTGGTTTCATGGTCCAAACCTTTTTGCTGTAGCGTTTCTTCAATCAACTCCTTGGTGAGCTTGCTGTTTGGTATGCTGAATTTATCAGAAAAATATCCCCAAAGGGCAGAGGTAAGGGCCAGGTAAAAGGCATCCTTATTGTTTTTATCCAACTCCTTTTTGGCTTTCGCCAGATGTTTCCGAGCTAGTTTGCTGGCCTTAACGCTCCGTTCTGCGCGGTAATCTTTTTGGCGATTGTAAACCAGAAAGAAGTAACCCAACATGGTTACAAACAAAACACCTCCTGCAGAAAGAAGTGACACATATAATGTGCTTCCTAAAAAGCTTTGTCCTTTTTTGGTAAAACGACCGGGGTTGGTTTTTATAAATAAAATGTCCGAACCAATAAAGCCTACATTTTCAGTTTCGGCAGCTACTAATCCTCCTTCACCGGCAGGTTGAGCGGCACCGCCAGTAACGGTTATTTGCAGTTCTTCACTGGTAATGGTTTCATAGCGTTCGCGCCTTGGGTTAAAGTAGCTAAAGGTTATTGGTGGAATTTTATAGGTGCCGCCATAGCGCGGTATCAATAGGTACTCATAGGTTTTTGAACCACTCATACCGTTGCCATTAACCTGTATTCTTTCTTTCAATTCAGGGTCGTATACTTCAAAAGCATTGGGAACAGAGGGCTTAGGTGCTTCAATGAGTTTTATATTTCCTGAACCACTTAGGGATATTTTAAGTGTTACGGATTCTGAGGCGCTAAGCTCATTGCGGCTCACAGTAACCTCAAATTTATAGTCACCAACAGCACCTCCAAAATTACTGGGCTTGCCAGCCTCAGGCAGCGGTTTCACATTTATGGTCGGAAAATTGTCTGTACTTGTTTGCTCAATAGTTCTGTATCTCCGGTTATAAATAATCTGTGTTGGTAAAATGGCTTCCAGTGCACCAGGTTTAAAGGTTCCGCTGCGTTGTGGTATCAATACAAACTGCTTTAATACAGCCGAGTTGAATTTGGCTCCATTGTATTGGTCCTCCTTAACGTCTATCCTGTTTTTCTCAATATCTGCTTTAAAGAAACCTTCAAAGTCCGGTTCTTTTGGTATTTGGTACCGCCCAATATCGGTATTGAAGTAAAGTTTATAATAAGTTGCAAATGGTTCCCCCAAATACACAGATGTTTTGTTGGGGATGACTTTAACAAATGCGCTTCGAGCTGCAATGGAATAGGGATCGTTAGGGTCATTTGCCCTCGGGCTTTTTTCGGTGACCGTAATTCGTAGAGGCTGGGTAGTATAGGTTTCTCCACCAACATCAATAGAGGCAGAACCAATGGTAAGTACTCCGGTTTGCGTTGGCCGTATTACATAGGTATAGGATAGTTGGAGGCTTACCCGTCCGTTGTAGTTGCTTTGCTGAATATAGCGGCTCGGGCCTTGTTCTACCCTAAAGCCTTGAAATGAGGGAGCCTTAAAGCTAGTACCCTCGGCATTTAAGGCAAATTGCACTTGTATAGCCTCGTTTTTACCAACCTCTGTTTGGCTTGCAGCAGCGGTAAATTTTACCTGTCCATTTCCCGTAAGGGTGATGGTGGCAAAGAGAAAAGCAATTATATATTTTAATGGCAAACGCATATTACCAGTCTTTTTCTGTACTAATGGGTTGACCCTTTATTTTCTTTTCATTCAGCTTTTTCTGCACCGCTTGTTCTTCTTTGTTTAACACTTCCAGCAATCGTTCAGCATCTTCTCTTGAAATTTGCCCGGGCTTGGGTTTAGGCTTCTTATTTGGGTCTTCTTTACTTCCGCCTTTTTCATCAGGGTTATTGTTATCACCCTCTCCGTCCTTAGGTTTTTGGTCGTCACCCTTATTGTCATCGGGCTTTTTATCACCGTCTTCCTTTTTGTCCTTGTTCTGCTCGTCTTTATTTTTATCCTGATTACCCTGTTGTTGCTGCTGTTGCTGTTGCTGCAGCTTTTTTATGCTTTGCGCCAGATTATATCTGGTTTCATTGTCTTTTGGATTGAGCTTAAGCGAGTTTTTATAGGCATCTACAGCCTCTTTGTATTTTTCCTGTTTAGTATAGCTGTTGCCCAGATTATGAAAGGCCTTAGCTTTTAAATCATTGTTTTTTGCCTGATTGGCCACTTTGGTAAATTGCTCAGTGGCTTCCTCATATCTTTCCTGTTTATACAAGGCGTCTCCCAAATTAAATTGTGCCTTAATAGGGTCCTTCTTTTCTGCCTCGAGTGCCTTGCGGTAGTTTATTTCGGCCTCATCGTAATTTTTGTCCTTATATAGCTGGTTGCCTTGCTTCAAACTTTCATTGGCGGTTTGAGCAAACACTACTACTTGTAATAAAACCAAAATAAGGCTAAGCGCTTTTTTCATCATCAAATAACTTAAGTCGTTTAAACCATTGGGTTTTTCGCTCCAAAATAAAAATATCGAGTACCAGTAGTAAAATGGCAAGTCCTAAAAACCATTGAAACTGATCTTCATAATCTGCAAATACCTGCGATTCAAATTCCTTCTTTTCCATTTGCTCAATGGTTTCAATAATAGAGCTTACGGCCTCGCGGGTAATCTTACCATTTATATAGTCTCCATCTGTGGCTTTTGCAATCTTTTTAAGATTGCCACTGTTGAGTCTGGAAACTACAATCTCATTATTCATGTCCCTCTTAAAACCAATGTTTACACCACCTCTAAGGTCGGGTATGGGAGCGCCCTTTTCTGTACCAATCCCTACGGTGTAAATTTTAATGCCGAGTTCCGCTGCTTGCCTTGCTGCTTCTTCAAAACCCTCTTCATGGTCTTCCCCATCAGATAGGATAACAACAATTCTATTCTTTTGGGTTTCGTCATCAAAATATCGGGTTGCAAGCTGTATGGCATCAGCAATTGCAGTTCCCTGAGAAGGTATTATCTCTGTGTCAACAGTTTGCAAAAACAATCGTGCTGCACCATAATCTGTGGTAATAGGTAGTTGAGGATAGGCCTGAGCGGCATAGATAATAATACCAACCCTATCGCTAACCATACGGTCAAGGGTACGGCTAATAATTTGCTTGGCCTTAGTGAGGCGATCCGGGCGAGCATCTTCTGCCAACATACTTTTACTTACATCCAGAGCAAATACCACATCAATGCCCTCACGCTTCACAGTTTCAAGACTCGACCCAACTTTAGGGTTTACCAATGCAACACTTAGTGAGGCAATAATCAACATAGCCAAAACAAGCTTCAACAATGGTTTTATTGGACTGCGCTCAGGTGCCAGTTGCTGCAGTAATTCTATATCGCCAAACTTCTTGCGTGCTCTCCTTTTCCATAGTTCGGTAATGATATAGATGACAACCATCGCAGGGATGAGTGCCATTAGGTAGAAATAATATGGATGATCTAGTTCGTACATCAAATAAAACCTCTGTAAACTGTAAATCTTAATAATAGCTCAAGGCCAAATAGAATAAAGCCAATCAGGGCAAAAAATTCAAATTTCTCGTCAAAGGAGTAAAACTTTAATTCCTTTAGTTTGGTTTTCTCCAGCTTATCAATTTCAGCATAAATCTCTCCTAAAGACTCGTTATCGGTGGCCCGGAAATATTGCCCTCCTGTTTGGTTTGCAATCTCTTTAAGTAGGTCTTCATCAATAGTTACCTGCCCTGGTGCAAATTGAATTTGACCCAAAATATTTGTGCCAATAGGAATTAGCGCAGTTCCTCTGGTGCCTACTCCAATAGTGTAGGCTCGTATATTAAATTCTTTGGCGAGTTGTGTGGCCGTAAGTGGATCAATTTGTCCAGCGTTGTTTTCACCATCAGTTAATAATATAATCACCTTGCTTTTGGCCTTGCTATCCTTTAGCCTGTTTACAGCTGTGGCTAAACCCGAGCCTATGGCCGTACCATCGGTTATCAAACCATTTTTCAGGTCTTTAAGGCCATTCATAATAATTTTATGATCACTGGTCAGAGGGGTCTGGGTATAGCTTTCTCCGGCATAAACCACTAGCCCAACTCTGTCATTGGGTCGGTTTTCCACAAATTCAGAGGCTACATTTTTAGTTGCTTCAAGCCTGTTGGGCATCAAATCCTTAGCTAGCATACTGCTGGAAACATCTACCGCCATAACTATATCAATGCCCTCGGCAGCGCGGGTTCGCGAGTTTTCTTCTGTGGTTCGGGGGCGTGCTATGGCAATAATTAAAAGTGCTATGGCAGATACTCTTAGCAGGGGTAGTATTGGCCTTAATTTGGCCAGCCAGTTGCTCCCACTGGCTGCCAGCATATCCGCCCCAGGAAATTTTAATTCGGGGCTTTGTGACTTTCGCTTAAACCACTGCCAAAAAACCAGCATGGGTATAATCAGCAGCAGCCAAAGAAATTCCGGATTTTCAAATTGATAGTTAAACATTAGTGTGCTTCCGGCTTTATTTCCAACTCCTTAGTTTCTTCAATTGGTTTGGTTTGTTGCAAAAATGCTTTTACAGTTGCCATTGAGCGCTCGTGTGCGGCCGCATCTGGTTTTGCTTTGGCAAATTTCACCATGGCACTTAGCGTAAATAAATCTGCCGACTTCTGATTCAATTCTTTGGGTAAGCTAAGCGCCTGCATTTTAAGGATTACCTCGTCTGCGGTACTTTCCATAGCATTTATGCCCATTTGCCGCTCCATATATAAACGCAGTACATCGGTAATCCGAGAGTAGAACTCCTTAATTTTCCCGGACTGCCACAGTTGCTCTTTTTCAATTTCATTTACCTGCCACAAGGCAAACTCATATGGCGTAAGTTTTTGCTCTGGTGTGAGTTTAACCACCTTGTCTCTGTTTTTATACCATTTTACAAAGGCAACTATTCCAG
>CAXBJE010000153.1:0-7516 GCA_963975525.1 uncultured Owenweeksia sp.
ATGAATGGAACAGAACAAAAGAAACTTATGACAGATGGCAACAGCCTGGCGATGAGGCAACGTATGCAGCGCTAACTCTGGATGCTGCCAATTTGGGAGCAAACACCCCGTGGATTAATACTGATCAATGGCTTTACGATGCGTCCTACTTAAGGCTTAGAAATGTAATTGTAGGCTGGAACCTTCCATCTAAATGGCTTAAGCGTGGCAAAATTGACAATGCCCGATTAACCTTTACGGGTACCAACCTATTAACATTTACCGAATATCCCGGGTTGGACCCAGAGATAGCAAGGGATTTTGACAACCCAACGGATAGGAATATGAGCCCCAACGTAACCTACCTTACTCCGCCTCAGGAGAAATCGTATTTAATTGGACTTAACATTTCATTTTAAGAGATATGAGAACAATACTAAAACTATCGTTTGCCCTTTTGGCTTTTTTAGGTTTTGCCTCTTGCGAAAAAATGTTGGAGCTGGACCCATTGGAAACAGGAATTGAAGAGCAGCAAGCTTTTCAAACCAAAACAGATATGCAGGAGTTTTTAAACTCCACTTATGATGTAATGGGCAGCGCCTACAGCGGAAGGCTCCAAAACCTTGGCGAGTTACTTTCTGATAATTTGGAAAGCCCTAATAGCAATGATGATTTGACGGAAGTTTACAATCATAACATGCTAATCTTTAATGGTACCATAGCGCCTATTTATGGCGATCCGTACATAGGGATTTTTCGTGCCAATAGAATTTTGGAATATTTAGAAGAAAAAGACTTTGGTTTTACAGAGGCCGAGTTGAAGCAAATACGTGGGGAGTGTTATTTCTTGCGGGCCCTAGGCCATTTTGATGTGGTAAGGCTATTTGCCCAACCGTGGGGCTACACAGCAGACAATTCTCATCCGGGAATAATTTATAAAACCTCAAGCGCAATATCTTTAGATCCACGGCCAAGTGTGGCTTCTGTTTATCAGAATTTAGAAAAAGACCTTTTGCTGGCTATTGCTGACCTTCCGCTGCAAAACACTATTTACGCTACTAAGTATAGCGCACAGGGTTTATTGGCAAAGATGTATTTTCAACAAGGCAGATATACTGAAGCTGCTAATATGGCTTCTGAAGTAATTAATAGTGGAGCTTTTATGTTAGATACTGCACAAAACCGCTTTCGTACTGATGTTTCGGTAGAAGCTGTTTTTACTACAGTAAGCACCAGGTTATCTGATGGTCGCGAACTAAGTAAGTCTTATGGCTTTGCTGATAATTATGGAAAATCAAATAACAATAATCCAACTTTGAGTCTTTCCAGAGATTTTTACAATGTATATGCAGCCGATACTAGTGATAAGCGTTTGGGCTTAATAGAGGTGTTAAACCCTGGCGAACCCAACGAAGTAATCATCTTACGGAAGTATAGTGGCGATTATTTTAATGTACCGGTTATTCACCTTACCGACCTTAAATTGCTTAGGGCAGAGGCGTTGGCAGAATCGGGCGGAGATTTAACCACTGCTATTGCAGATGTTAATGATATTAAAGAACGTGCTTATGGAGATACACAGCACAACTTAGCTTTTAACTCATCTGCCGGAGATGTTATTGCTGCAGCAAGATTTGAACGCAGGTTTGAAATGATTGGTGAAGGAGATCGCATCCAACAACTAAAAAGACGAGGGGCTATTGAGGGCGAAACGATACAGGTAAGAGGAGACGATTGGAATTGTAATGGAATGATAATCCAGTTTCCTTCAGTACAGCAAACAGAAGTATTTCCGCTAAACCCAACTGGTGGTTGTAAATAATAAGTTTAAAAGCTATGAAAAAGATTTTGGCATTTGTATTAATAATGGGAGCCATGTTTGGCTGTAAGCCGGATGGTTACAAGGATATAGGGCCGGTATATGATTTAACTACGGGTATAGATGGCTCATGGCAAATAGCCGAGGTAGAAATAACAGATTTAACATTGCCTGTGCCAGAGGGTAGAGATATAAGTGAGTTTTACACCAAAAGCAATCCACTTAAAATTGATTTTGATGCGGAGGCCGGGACGTATAATGTTGTAAACCCCGAAGTGAAGGGTAACAACTTTGGTACACAGGGCACTTTTGAATTTAATGACCCTGAGTTTCCCAGCGCTGTGATGCTTATTACGGCCGAAAATGATACTCTTAATATGACGCTCACAAACATGGTTAGATCTATTGACCCTAAAATGGGGCTGAAGCTCACCAGGGCTAGGTGTGGTGAAGATTACGTGAGTTATGGTTACACCTTTAATCGTAAGTAATATGAAGTTTAACACAATATTTAAAACACTGCTTTTGGTGTTGATGGGTTATTTTTCCAATGCTCAGGTGGTTACTACTGAACCCGCAGAGGATATTGATCCTACCCAAACACTAAAGATTATCGTTGACATCAGCCAGTTAGATGCATCACAAGCTCACGTGCAGAATTTACAGGCCGAAGCTGCACTTGGTAAGGATTTGTATATATGGACATGGAGCCCATTTGAGTTCCCTGCAGGTCATCCTAAAACTAACGGAACAGGTGCACAAGCCTGGAAGAATAGCAACGAGTTATTGAAAATGACAAAGGAGGCTACCAACATTTATAGTTATACTTTGGTGCCTACAGATTTTTATGAAGTAGATGCGGCAACGGTTTATGAAAAGGATATTCACTTTTTGGTGAAGCCAAAAGATGGTGGTGGTTATGGAGACCCTGATGCAAAATCAGATGACTTAAAAGTTGCTATTGATCCTCCAAAGCTTGAGCGCGATCCGGCCTATGCTTTCCCGGAAGCAGGGCAGGTAGATGATGTTTTCACCATTTTTTATGACAACAGCAAAGAAGAAAAAGCCTCTATGCAGGGTTTGTCAGTAAATGAATGCTACATGTATGCAGAGGCCACTTTGTCAGATAGCACCGTAATTAAAGTGGCGCCTAACTTTTTTTCGGTGGGTACTTACCCCGAGTTGAAGTTGGAGTATATCGGTGATAACACCTTTAGAAAGTATGTTTACCCTAACGATCTTTTTACTGTTCCGCAAGGGAAAACAATTACCGCCATGAAGTTTGTTTTAATGCGCGAGGTGTACCTCTCTGGTAAAGACAGGCTAGATTATGACATTGCCATTGATTTGAGCTGTAAATAGTTTTCGTAGTTGATTCAATTTTGAGAGGTTGAATAAGAGTCCCGCTGAGGTATTTGCCTTAGCGGGATTTTGTTTTTTATGACAATTAGGCCATAAGTGGCTTTGGCAGGATTGTAGCCTAAAAAATGACCTTCTAAACAGCAATACAGGAAATCTAAAATTTCAAGTTTACCATCTAATATCTTGCATAACTACCTTTGCCCCAATGAGCGCATTTACACGCATACTTAAATATGCACGTCCGTACAGGGCCAATATATTCCTCAACGTACTTTTTAACCTTCTGGCCATTGTGTTTTCATTGGCTTCAATTGGGTTGGTTATTCCGGTGTTGGGGATCATTTTTGACAATACTCAGGCCCAACTTTCTCCTCCTGTTTATGATGGGGAGATCCTTAGTTACGGTAAAGAATACCTCTCTTACGAAATTGGCCTGCGCATGGCCGTAACCGGTCAGGCTGGTGCTTTGCTTTATGTATGCCTCATTGTAATCGGGGCCTTTTTCTTTAAAAACCTCTTCCGCTACCTGGCCTTATTTATTATTACGCCTTTGCGGAATGGAATTACGCGCGACATTAGAGGCGAGCTTCATAAAAAGATTTTGGTATTGCCCATCAGCTTTTTTACGGAGCAGCGCAAGGGCGATATAATGTCAAGGATGACCACAGACCTCAAAGAAATAGAGTGGTCTATCCTAATGGTGTTGGAATCCATTTTCCGAGAGCCGATTATGATTATTGGGTCGCTGGCCATTTTACTTTACATGAGCCCCGCCCTTACGCTGTTTGTGTTTATTCTGTTGCCCGTAGTCTCTTTTATCGTTTCGCGAATTGGTAAAAGTTTAAAGCGCAGTTCTGCTAAAGCACAAAAAAGGGTTGGTGATATTATGAGCCAGACCGAAGAGAACTTAACGGGATTGAAAGTGATAAAGGCTTTTAATGCCGAGGAATTAAAGCACAACCTATTTCAGCGCACCATCAACTCCTACTTTGCCCTGATGAATAGCGTAATGCGGAAAAGTGATATGGCTTCTCCGCTGAGCGAATTTTTAGGCACAACAGTAATGGCTGCCGTTATTTGGTACGGAGGAGGATTGGTGTTGCAAAACGATTCCTTTTCACCTGAGGAATTTATCGCCTACCTCATTTTCTTTTACCAGATTATTCCACCGGCAAAGTCACTTTCTCAGGCCTCTTACCATGTTCAGCGTGGTAATGCTTCCGCAGAAAGGGTGCTTGAGATTTTGGACGCAACCAACCCAATAGCAGACAAATCTACTGCTGTTGCCAAAACCGATTTTGAAAAAGAATTGCGCTTTGAAAATGTATCCTTCTCTTACCCCGGAGAATATAAATTTAAGAGTGCCTAAAGGCAGGATGATTGCTCTTGTTGGGCAGTCGGGGAGCGGCAAAACCACTTTAACCAACCTGGTGCCGCGATTTTACGAAGTAGAAAGCGGACAGCTTTTTATTGATGATATAGAGATCAAGGATATTAAGATTAAAGACCTCCGAAACCAAATGGGTATTGTAACACAGGAGTCACTTTTGTTTAATGAATCCATCCGTTATAACATTGCCTTGGGTAAGCCAGGAAATAATTGCAGCGGCAAAAATTGCCAATGCGCATGAGTTTGTAGAGAAACTGGAAGACGGCTATAATACCAATATTGGTGATGCTGGTGGAAAGCTAAGTGGTGGACAAAAACAACGATTGAGTATAGCCAGAGCAGTGCTGAAAAACCCTCCTATTTTAATATTGGATGAGGCTACATCCGCTTTGGATACCGAATCAGAAAAGCTAGTGCAGGATGCCCTGTTTAAGCTAATGCAAAACCGTACTTCTTTGGTGATTGCACATAGGTTAAGCACGATTCAGCATGCAGATGAAATACTGGTTATGGACAAAGGCGAAATAGCTGAACGCGGTACCCATGGGCAGCTGATGCAAGCAAATGGGATTTATAAGAAGTTGGTGGAAATGCAGAGCTTTGGTTAATGGCACGCAGATAACGCTGATTTAGCAGATTGTAACTGATTTTTAAGAAGTTTACAGGTGTGATTAATAAAAATGAATCTGTGAAAATCCGTGTAATCTGTGGTAAATAAGAAGGAATGGAAAAAATAGAACACATAGGCATTGCCGTAAAAGATCTTGAAAAGAGCAACCAACTTTTTGCTGCCCTTTTTGGCGAAAGCCATTACAAGACGGAAGAAGTGGAGCGCGAAGGCGTAAAAACCTCCTTCTTTAAAAACGGACCAAATAAGATTGAACTGTTAGAGGCTACCAATCCTGATAGCCCCATTGCCAGGTTTTTGGAAAAGAAGGGCGAGGGCATTCACCACATTGCCTTTGCGGTTGATGATATTAAAGCTGAAATGAAACGCCTTGCAGCAGAAGGATTTCAGTTGCTAAGTGATGAACCCAAGCCCGGGGCAGATAATAAGCTGGTTTGCTTTTTACACCCCAAAACCACTAATGGTGTTTTAATAGAACTTTGCCAAGATCGCGGATAGAGTCTTTTTTAGGATTAAAGTGCCACGTTTGGATGCCTAGTTTTTTTGCGCTTTCAATATGTTGTTCGCCATCATCCACATAAAAGGTTTCTTCCGCAACTAAGCCATTATCCTTCATTACTTTTTTGAAGATTTTAGGGTCAGGCTTCCGTAAACCCATTTCGTGGCTGTAATACACCTTTTCAAATTGTTTTAGGAATTGCGTAAACTCAAAGGGCCCTGCCGTTCGCTTAATAGCAGAAATGTGAGATTCATTGGTATTGCTCAAAAGGAAAACACGATAATCTGTCTTTAACCTTTTAAGAAAGAAGGTGACGTCTCTTGGAAGAGGATCTAAGAGGGCATTCCATGCGTCAGCTAAATCCTGCAAATAAATAGTGCGAAAAAAATGGGGCTGTATTTTTTTAAGAAACTGATTAGTAGATATTTTACCAGTTTCATAATCCTGAAACGTTTCAGTCTGATCTTTTAATTCTTTCTTAGCTCCAAGTGCCGAAAAGGCATCCAATGTTCTGCGCTCATCAATTGGGATAAGCACTCCGCCAAAGTCCAGAATAATGTTTTTAATCATGTGAAGTGTTTAAATTTTAGGCAATTGTAGTGATAATTTGCTCATTGAAATAACCCGATAAATATATGCATGCATAATTTTAACGGTATAAATTTTTTCTGTAGGGCTAAATTTACTTTATTAGCAGTCTAACCCAATTTTTCTATTAAATGATCAAAAAAATTACTTTGATCATGGGGCTGTGCGTTGCACTAACCCATGTTAATTTATCGTTCGGCCAGGCAGGAGCCTATTCATTCTCCGCATCTACGGCCACATTTACCCCATTAACAGCCGGTACGGATGTTAATTCAATTGAAGCCGATGCAGTTATTAGTGCGTCCATTCCTTTAGGCTTCAGTTTCGATTTTGAAGGTACTTCATATACTAACATTAAGGCTTCATCTGATGGGTTTATCAGCTTTAACTCTGCTGCTACCAATTCAGGGGCAAACGATTTGGACAATACCACTTCAGGACGCAGGCCATTAGTTGCACCGCTTTGGGACGACCATGATGGTAGGGCAACTGGTTCGGTTTCCAAAGCTTCTTATGAAGTGAGTGGTACAGCGCCAAACAGGGTGTTTACCTTTGAGTGGTTAAACTGGGAGTGGAACTATGCATCTTCCACACCTGTAGTTTCTTTTCAGGTAAAACTTTATGAAACGAGCAATAACATTGAGTTTGCCTACCGTTGGGAAACAGCTTCTGCCCTTAATAGCCCAACTGCTTCTATCGGTCTTACAGGTACTACTACGTTTTTATCGGTAAGTGGCATTGGCACAGGTACACCTGTTGTTTCCAATTCTGTGGAAACTTCAACTATTGATACCATTGTTACGAATCAGGTATTTACGTTTATGCCGCCAGCGTGTGTGGCTCCAACTTTTTCGCCAGCTACCAATGTTTCAGTTACCGCAGCCACGGTAAACTTTACAGCTGGTTCAGGTACTTATGAAATCAACTGGGATGTAGCTGGTTTTACCCAGGGTGCACCATCGTCTAACACGGCCACATCGGCTACCAACAGCTACACGGCTTCCGGTCTTTCAGCTTCTACAGCCTATGATTTTTATGTAAGAAGAGATTGTGGAGGAAGCGTTTATAGTGCATGGGTAGGTCCTTTTACGGTAAATACACCTTACGTACCACCATACTTAGAAGATTGGTCCAACGGTTATCCTAATGACTGGAAAGAGTCTGACGGGCAAATCACAGATTCAACCATTTTTACATCAACCAGTGCTTCAGATTGGACCAACGGTAGCTTTAATAGCTCTGGTTCTGCTT
>CAXBJE010000154.1:0-7513 GCA_963975525.1 uncultured Owenweeksia sp.
AGGGGAAAACCTGATTGTGGTGATGGTGCTTGGGTGGGTCAGGGATAACTCCATCGTCCTGCGGTGTTAAAACCTGAGCTTGAGATACGGAGGATCCCAGTATTCCAAACACAATGAAGAGGCCAAATGCAAATCTTTTCATAATCGTTAAACTTTTAGTTTACGTCAACCGAAATACTACTGGCATTAACCGTCAAACCTTTAGGCCCACGAGCCCTGATTTCCCTGAAAGTAACAGGAGAACCGGGTTTAAGCTTGGCAATTTTAGTTTTTGCTTCTGGGGTAAGTCGGTTACCTTTTATTTGTTCAGGCGGAAAGCCTGGAATAGCTACTTCAAAAGAAACTACTTCAAGACTAAGATCAAATGGGAAATCTGGCAAAGTAGCCTCTATGGTAGCTCCGCTTACTGCGCTCTGCGAGAATATACCAGAAGTTCTTTTATAAATTGTGCCTTGAGCAGGAGGAACACCTTTTATCCTAAATGCTTTTGAACCAACGGATCTAGTCTTTCCGTCATCTTCTTTTACGGAAACTGAAATACTGATTTCCTTACCGTCAACATTGGTCACATTAGCCATGTATTGGCCGTTAGAGCCACTTACTCCAGGTCCGCCAACAATAATTTTTGATGGGTCAACTCCCGGTACACCAATTTCCAATGGATTATCTACACCCCGATACAAAACGTTCATTTTGGTAGGGGAGATAACGGCCGTGGGAGGGGCAACAGTGTACTCTCCTTGAACTGGGATTTCTATTGCATCTTTACCCATTTGTTCAATCTTAATAACACCAGCCCACTTTTGGGTTCCAACGCTTCCAGCTTTAAATTTAACAGTACCAATACCTCCATTTATTTGTTCGGCTGGTAATGGATTACCATTAATGGTAATAGTTGGTTCCTGAGTGTCATCATAGGCCGCTACAAATACCTGAGCTTCATACTCATCACCCTGAGTAACATAAGTTGACTTAGGCATAACGATAGGACGGATACCTGTAAATTTCAAATCAGTAGCACCAATGTTCTTCTGCAAAAGACTGATTACGTCAGATTCAGTGTTTCTAACCTTGGCCTGAATATCAGTTAAGAAAGGAAGTATTGCAGCTAGAGGGAAGTGTTCAAAATTGGCATTTTCCCAATCTACCTCAACTCCATCTTTACCCACTTTTTGCTTACCAGTATCAAATGTCTGCTTAATGGTTGCTTCCATTTGAGCATTACCAGCAGCATATTTGAGTAACTCAGAACGGTACTTATCTATATTCTCCTTTAAAACAGTGGCATTTTTTTGATTCAATAAATAGTTCGCTGGCTTTTCGCGCTGATCCAAACTTTTTGGATTCCCAGTTTCTTCATCTATACCACCGCTAACTTCAATTAAGTCTGTTTTTAACTTACCAATAAAGTTATAGAGATCATCAGACTCTGCTTTTACAGCAAATGCCTTGTCTTTCCATTCTTTTGCCTTGGCAGGGTTTTCTGCAGCAGCAGCAGTAAAAGCAGAGTAAATATCTGAATTCTTACTTTCTACAGTTTGCACAGTTCCCTCTAAGCTGGTGTTGAGCTTAGTCAATGCGTCAAGAATGTCCTTGGATATATTTAGGGCAAGAAGAGCTGTTAACACGAGATACATCATGTTAATCATTTTCTGCCTTGGTGTTTGTTTTCCTCCCGCCATAGTAATTAGGTACTATATAAGTTTTTGTTGAATTAGATGCTTTCCGAACTAGTTCTTGTTGATGTTCATGGCAGATAGCATTCCTCCATAAACATTGTTCAATTTGCCCATGTTAGTAACCAATGATGAAACTTCTGAACTCAGTTTTTCAGAGTCATTAATGGTACTTGTCAAATTGTTAATAATAGAATTTTGTGCTTCCATGTGGTTAGCCGAACTTTCAAGCTGAACAGCGTATAGTGCGTTCAAAGACTCCATGTTTTTAGAAGCCAAAGAAAGTTGCTCACCGTATTCTTTGGTAGCAGCAGCAGCATCAACAGTTTCGTTAAGCTTGTTTGCGGCATCACCAAAATTTCTCAAGCCTGTTCCTAAGCTTTCAATTAAGGCACCATCAATTTTAGCATCTTCCAACATTTTATCCAACTCTTGAGTAGGAGAAAGACGGTTAGTTGCAGTAGCACCATATTCATCAGCATCTGGATCATCCATACCAGCTAATTCTGGGTAAACCAATGACCAGTCATATTCTTCATGTGGCTTTTCAAAGGCAGAGAAGAAGAAGATCACAGCTTCTGTAGTAAGACCAATAATAAGCATTGGGTCAGCACCAGGAAGGTGAAGAATCTTAAACATCGCTCCAAGAATTACTACAGAGGCACCCCATCCGTATAATTTAGACATGAAATTCTTGAATCTTTTGCTGTTTACATCAATTAATGCCATAGTTGTGAATTTTTAAAAATTAATTTAGAGAGTGTTTGTTTGTGTAAAATCGGTAATTAAAAGTCTTTAATATCTCTTCCTAGGAAGCTTTGTACGGTTCTGAAGCCAACATAGGATTTAGCCGTATCCTGATATTCGTAGTCGCGGGTACTTACCTGCATGTAGTAGGCAACATCTTTCCAGCTTCCACCACGAATAACTTTTCTCTTTAGTGTTTCATCATCGTTTTCAAAAGCATTGTACTCAAAATTAGCGTTGATGTCACTAATGTAGTAGTAAGATGCAGCATCAAATGCAGTGCTTGTCCACTCAGAAACGTTACCGGCCATATTGTAAAGGTTGAATCCGTTTGGAGCATAAGCCGTTGAAACAACAGGATAAAATCCACCGTCAGCCACCAAGTTACCTCTGCGTGGCTTGAAGTTACCTAAATAACAGCCTGAGCTATTCATGGTATAAGGTCCACCCCAAGGGTAAGTCATGTTATCCTGACCACCTCTTGCTGCATATTCCCATTCTCCTTCAGTTGGAAGACGAAATTCCTGCTCAGCAATTTGGCTGTTCTTTCTCAAAAATTCATGACGATACTTTGTTCTCCAGTTACAGAAAGCTACAGCCTGCTTCCAGCTAACACCTACTACAGGATAGTCATCATAGGCTGGGTGCCAAAAATATTTGTCATGCATCGGATCGTTGTAGCTATAGGTAAAATCATGTACCCAAGCCAATGTATCAGGATAAACATTGATTATGGCGCCATCAAAGAATGAGCTTCTGTTAGAAACCTCCTTGTTTTCTTTAATGTAATCACGGTAAGAAAAGTACTCACCATCCTGATCAGTATCCGTATAATCAAAAACCACACGGTTGCTGCGGCTGGCGGCACGCTGTCTGTTTAGGGTATAGTAAACGTAGTTCAGCTGACGAGTGTCCAGCATACGTCTTCCCATAAACATTTCTTCCGGAGGCAAATACATGCTTTCCATGATTTCAGTGTACTCGGTTGATGGATACCTTTCGGTACGCCACTCCAGGTATGGATCCCAGTTAATATGCTTTTGCATCGAGTCAGGGTAGTTCATTTGAACATACTCCTGAAAGGGGTTAGCATTATCCATGTTGTTCACATCAATAAACTCATACCCTTCTACTAGTTCATCCTCACCAAGGCGATACCTGGCAATAGAATCCCTAACCCAGTAAACAAACTGGCGGTACTCATTATTTGTGATCTCCGTTTGGTCAATCCAAAAAGAGGAAACCGAGATGGTTTTTGTAGGTGAGATGGTGCTGTTAGGTACGTCCTGATCGGCATTACCCATGTTAAAAGATCCCTGCGGGATAAACACCATGCCATAAGGCTCTGATGGATACCACGTTGGGCGATCCTGAACACCAACTAGCTCGCCACGGTCATTGCTGCTGCAAGACATCATCAAAAAAGATGCGGCAAACATTATGATTATGAGTCTTTTCATGTTCTAGAGTGTTAATTTCACGTTGATTTTCAAACAGTTTCAGTCAATTTAGGGGGCGCTATATTACATAAATTTAATTACATAAACCTAGGATTTTTATAACTGCCCGGTGGTTTAGGTGGTCTTTCAATCTTAAAGCAATAGCTCAGGAATATTTCATGACTACCTCCACCTTGCGATGAAATGTCCGTAATGGGGATGTCATATGAGTATCCTGCTTTAAGTGATTTTGAAAATTGGTATCCAATATTTACCGCAATTGCCTCCGTAAGTCTGTAACTAACGCCTCCCCAAAGTTTGTTATTGTATAGGGCTGTTAAGTTAACGTCAACTACTGATGAGGCAGCGAGGTCTGTTTTGAGCAAAAGAGAAGGTTGTAATTGAAGGTTGGTGTTCGGAAGATTATAGTTGTAACCTCCCATTGCATAGTAATGCCTCCTATTATAATATGTAGTGAATGAGTTAATTGATGCTGTATACGGAGTGGCGGATTCCAATATTCTGGATGAGGAAATTCCTGCCCAGATGGTTGGAGATTCATAGTAAACTCCAAAGTCCATGTCAAATCCAACGCCAGTGGCGCCATTTTGAGCGATGAAAAAATCTCCTAGTCCATTCGTTCCATCAGGTGCAATCCAATCAGCATTGCTAACGGTTTGTGTGGTTACATTACCAGAGAATCCGGCTCCTAATGTTCCATTTCCAATTTTAAATTGAAATGCGTAGCCCAAGCCCGCATTAATGTTTTGAAAATATCCAATTTGGTCGTTAGCAATTTTAACAGAAAGGCCACCATGCAAGAACTTTATAGGTATGTTGGCATTAATATTTTGTGAAGTTGGAGCTCCCTCAAAGCCAACCCACTGGCTGCGATGAATACCATTTATACAAATTGCCCCACCACTACCGGCTACGCCAGGGTTGTAAAAAATTCTGTTAAATTGAAATTGGGTAAACTGCAAATCCTGTTGAGCTAAGCCAGTTAAGGCAAAACAGGAGAAAATGGCCAAGTAGATTTTCCTCATAAAGTGGGATTCATTTTACTTTTAGTCCTTGTTAGGAACCACCAAAGATAAAATTTTGAACAAAAATATGTTAAATAGGTCGAAAATTTAACGAATTTCTTGACACACTTAACGAAATGCTAATAGGAATTACAGGTTTTTTTTCATTGCCTGCCACCATCTCACGGGAGTTTCATTTTCGCAAGCCTTTTGGTAATCTTCATAAGAACAAGGGATTAGCTTGTGTCTTTCCATTCCGTTTCTATTGTCGATAGAGCTTACCTCTATCCACCAGCGTTCACTTAAAGGGCTTTTGTAAAAAACCAGTTCATGATCACCTTCATCAATCAAAACGGTAAATTTTTGGTAATCATCCTTGCTTGCGAACGGATAATCACCCTTCCGTGAATTATATCCTTCTACAAAATACCAAATCATTTGCGCCAGTAAATGAGCCGTTTGCCCATTAAAGTCATTGGATGGATTACATTCATAAATACCAAATGATGATACCTTATCACTAATACCTGCGTAACGGCTTAATGCACATGCTTCCTCTCCATTGAAACCATTGGGAGATGAATTTGAGTTTCCCGGTGCATCAGGATGGCGAATAGCCGAAATGTCAAAACTTACGATATCGGCATCTCGTAAAATAGGTTCAGCCTCAGCCAGGTTCTTTTTGAAAGTGCCTAAGCGATGGATGTCGAAGTACATGCGTTCCATCAAATCTATTTCCTCTTGATTGGCGAAATAGGTTTGGTAACCGATATTGCTATAATTAAATAGGATGTATGGTTTTTTGAGAATTACGTGGCTCAGAAAATTAGAAGAATCTAAATCACTTTCCTGGGAGCCTAAGTCAAATCTGGAGTCAATGCTTACCAGATTTACGGTTTGCTCCAATCGGTCGTAAGCTCTATAATTGGCAAAGGTCATATCCTGACTACCTCCTATAATAATAGGTATGATATCAGCTTTTATAAGTTCGAAACAAACTTCGCGCAAAGCAGAGTGAGTGTCTACCAAAGTTTCTCCCGGATACAGGTTGCCCAAGTCGGCCATTTGTGCCTTCCACTTTCCGCAATACAGGGAGTATAAATGATGACGAACTTCATCCGGGGCAGATTTGCAACCTTTATTTTTAACAGAGCCCCTATCTTCCACTACTCCAATAATGGCAAGTTTAACCCCTTCCAGGTCAGGCATGCCTTCAACTTCTCGGTGTACCCTAAGGTTGGCCGCTACAGATTGAGCGTGCCATTTTTTCTCGTTAAAATCCAGAATGCTATCCCTTACCGGGGAAAGGAAATCTTCTAGGTTCATTTCTTAGCGCGGGCTTTTTTTGTTTTTTTTCCACCTGCTTTTTCAAGAATAGCTTCTGCTTCTTCCACTGTCATTTTGGATACATCCACGGTTTTAGCCAGCTCCACCTTGGTTTTACCTTTTATTAGATTGGATCTTCCCCATCGTGCTTTTTCAATACGGATTCCTTTATCAGGCCAGTTCTGAAGTACTTTTTCTCTTTCCTTCTTTTTCTTGTCTTCAATCAGTTCCTCCAAATCATTTTGGCTGAGGTTATCAAAGTCGTACTTCTTGCTTACGTTAATAAACATCCCATCCCACTTAATGAATGGGCCAAAGCGTCCAACACCTTTTTGAATGGCCTTTCCTTCGTATTTACCAATGGGGGCATCCGCCTCTTCCTTAGCCTTAATGACTTCAATAGCTCTTTCAAGGTCAACTTCCATGGGGTCCTCATCCTTGTCAAGCGAAATAAATTTGCCGTCAAACTTCACATAAGGCCCAAAACGGCCAATGTTCACTTCCACGGTTTCGCCTTTGTATTCGCCTAAATTCTTTGGTAATTCAAAAAGCTTCAAGGCTTCTTCAAGAGTAATGGTATCAATAGATTGCCCTTTAAGTAAACTGGCAAACTTTGGTTTTTCCTCATCTTCGGCTTCTCCAATTTGTACCATCGGGCCGTAACGGCCAATTCGTGAAAACACGGGTTTTCCGCTTTCCGGGTCTTCGCCCAGATGCCTTTCGCCAGAAGCCCTCTCTGAGGTTTCTTCAACCATTACCAGATTTGGGTGGAAGTCAGAGTAAAATGAATCAATCATTTCAGCCCACTTTTCATTACCCGCTGCAATTTCATCAAACTGTTCTTCTACCTTGGCGGTGAAGTTGAAATCTAAGACCTTGTTAAAGTGCTCTACCAAAAAGTCATTCACCACAGAGCCAATGTCAGTTGGGATAAGTTTATTTTTATCCGCCCCGGTAATTTCGCTAAGCTTCTTATCCTCAATCTTGTTTTCCTTCAGTCTTAATTGTAGGTATTCTCTTTTTGTACCGGGAAGTTCAGATTTTTCAATGTACTCCCTTCGTTGAATTGTACTGATAGTAGGGGCATAGGTAGAAGGACGACCAATACCAAGTTCTTCCAGCTTCTTCACAAGACTAGCTTCAGTAAAACGAGCAGGGCCTTGGGTAAAGCGTTGTGTGGCTATAATGGCATCATTCACAAGTTTTTCACCTGTTTTCATTGCCGGAAGCATACCTTCCTGCTCCTCTACATCTTCGTCATCTGTACCTTCCAGGTAAACTTTTAAGAAACCCTCAAATT
>CAXBJE010000155.1:0-7505 GCA_963975525.1 uncultured Owenweeksia sp.
CCATTTGTGTTAGTTGGGATTGTGGCCTGTTCGTTAAGTTTTGTTAGATGTAGTGAAAATGACCCGGCAAATTTTCAAGCAGATGCTCCGGTTTCTGGAAATATAGTCCACAACAATTCTTCGGACATTGATTTGGGTCGAAATGATAATATTAAAGTCGCTTGGTATAAGGAAGATACATTCTTTGTTCGTCTTAAGGATATTACTATTGGATTTCCTGGAATGGAATCTTATGAGGAAAGTAAGCTTAAGTGCAGTGACACCTTGGAAATAGAGCTCGACCTTATGTCAAATTTTAATCAGCAGCTTTTCAATATTCGAGCTACGGATAGTGCTGAGGTAAGTAAGGTAAGAGTTTATGAATCATATCGTAATTCAGTAACTATTCCTAATGAGGGGCCACACATGGACTTATTAAACTGGAAACGATTTGAGTCGGGTTGGTTGGAGTTATCTGCTAACTCTTCGAGTACTTTAATTTCTCAAAATATTACCGAGTCAGAACAAGAGCAATTTCCGCCCTTTACGAAGGAGGAATTAATAGAAGCCATTTCTAAAGAGGGTAGTGAAGAGTGGGTAAATCTTATAAAGAAGCCTTATTCTGGAAATTGGAAAGAGGCTTATTCCGTGGGGACTAGTTTGAGGAGGCTTAAAATTGAGTTCTGGCTAAATGGAGTGAAGCAAACCCGTCTTTTACTAGTTTCCATTCCAATGGGTTGCTGATTCAATTTTCGGAAAGTGGCTTAAATGGCAATTTATTTGATAGATTTTTTATTCCCCAACATTAACCCCTCCATAACCCTCTATCCTCTGTTAAATTCTTAATTTTGAAACCTTTTTAGAAAATACCTTACAGCCAAATATGAAGACACATAATTTCTCCGCAGGTCCCTGCATCCTACCACCAGAAGTATTGCGCAAAGCGGCTGATGCCGTAGTAAACTTTGATGGTCTCAACCTTTCACTTTTAGAAATCAGCCACCGCAGTAAAAACTTTGTTGCCGTAATGGACAAAGCTGTGGCTTTGGTTAAAGAACTTATGAATGTGCCCGCAGGATATTCAGTGATTTTTCTACAAGGGGGTGCCAGCCTTGAGTTTGTAATGGTGGCCATGAATCTTATGAAAAATGAAGGTGGAAAAGCTGCTTATTTGGACACAGGCACCTGGGCCAATAAAGCTTTGAAAGAAGCTCAGCGCTGGGGAGAGGTCACGGTTGTTGCCAGCTCTAAAGACAAAAACTACAATTACATTCCTAAGGGTTATGATATCCTAAGTGGAATGGATTATTTCCACTGTACTTCAAACAATACCATTTACGGAACCCAAATCAAGGAATTCCCGAAAACCGATAACCTGATGGTATGCGATATGTCTTCTGACATTATGAGCCGCAGGGTAAATGTTGAGGATTTTGACCTGATTTATGCAGGTGCCCAAAAAAACCTAGGGCCAGCAGGTGCTACCCTGGTTATTGTTAAAGATGAAATCTTAGGAAAAACAGGTCGCAACCTACCTGCTTATTTAAATTATCAGGTTCATATCGATAAGGAGTCTATGTTTAACACGCCACCTGTATTTCCGGTGTATGTAACCATGCTTATGCTAGATTGGCTTAAGGAAAACGGTGGTGTAGATTGGATTGCTGAAGTAAACAAGCAAAAAGCCGAAGTGCTTTACAACGAAATTGACCGTAACCCTTTGTTTTATGGTACTGCTGAGGTGGAAGACCGTTCGAACATGAATGTGTGCTTCTTGTTAAAAGACGAAAGCCACGGGCCCGCATTTGATAAAATGTGGAAAGATGCTGGTATTAGCGGGATTAATGGCCACAGAGATGTAGGCGGTTACCGAGCCAGTATTTACAATGCGCTTCCGCTGGAAAGCGCCAAAACCTTGGTTGATGTAATGAAGGAGTTTGAAAGAACTCAAGGTTAATCGACCATTCTCAATAAATTTTAATCAAAATTTTAGAAACCCAAAATGAAAGTACTCGCAAACGATGGCATTTCAGAAGCAGGAAAACTGAAACTGGAAGCAGCCGGATTTGAAGTAGATCTTACCTCTGTTGCTCAGGAGCAACTCGGAAATTATATAAAGGAAAATGGTGTAAGCGCCCTTTTGGTGCGTAGTGCCACCACAGTTCGTAAAGACCTTATGGACGAACTTAACGGACAGCTAAAGCTTATTGGCCGCGGTGGTGTTGGTATGGATAATATTGATGTGGATTATGCCCGCTCTAAGGGAATCCATGTAATCAACACGCCTGCAGCTAGTAGCCGTTCGGTGGCTGAGTTGGTATTTGCCCACCTTTTCGGGATGGTGCGCTTTCTTTTCGATTCCAATCAAAAAATGCCTTTGGAAGGTGATACCAAGTTTAAGGAGCTAAAAAAGAACTATGGTGCCGGTAGCGAGCTAATGGGCAAAACCCTTGGTATTATTGGTTTTGGACGTATTGGTAGAGAAGTGGCCCGCATGGCGTATGGCCTGGGAATGAAAATAACAGTTCACGATCATAATACTGATTCTGTGGATTTGGATATAAATTTTGCTGATGGCCAAAAGCTTACTACCAAAATCACTCCTGTGAGCATGGATGAGCTTTTGAAAACCTCTGACTTTGTAACCGTTCACGTTTCTGGTGCTGGTAAAACCCTTATCGGGAAAAAGGAAATGGAAATGATGAAAGACCGCGCAGGTGTTGTAAACACGGCTCGCGGTGGTGTTATTGATGAGGTTGCCTTGTTAGAAGCTCTGGACAGTGGAAAGCTAAGCTATGCCGCTTTAGATGTTTTTGTAAACGAGCCAAAGCCAGCAATGCAAGTACTTATGAGCCCATACACATCCTTATCTCCGCACATTGGTGCTGCCACTATGGAAGCCCAGGATCGTATTGGTGAGGAGCTAGCCGATCAGATTATTGATTTATTGAAATAGGCGAGGAGCTGATAGTCTATAGTCCACAGTCCATAGATTGTGGATTTGATACTTGAAATTGAAACCCGTGGTGAGAGCTACGGGTTTTTTAGTGGGTTGCGTTGTGCTTTTTTGGGTGGTTCATAAAAATACAGGGGTGAAGTTTTGCTGCTATATCCCGATTCAATTGTGAAGGGATAGTATTCAACCTCCTGAGAATATTTAGTGCTAACGATTTCCACTTGGCCAGAGATAGTAGAGTCTTTATAATTTTTGGGAAGGAAAAAATACCCCAAAGATGTAGCAGAATTAAATTTTATCGGTTCTGGGTTGTCGAAAGTAACAACGAAATCTGGCATTGGTGATAGTAGATTTCCTTCGAGCATTACCAATATAGAGTCTCCAGTTCTCATCTTTACAGGCTCCACATAAGTGTTCAACCATTTATCGGAATGGCCTATGTTTATGAGCATTTGGCCTAGGTAGCAGTTTAAGTTTATCTGCACATGATTTTTAAATAATTCGAAGCTTTTTTCTTGAAGCAGTATTGGGTTAATAGAGCAAGGTGATTTTTCGAAATCGGATGATTGTAGTTTTTCTAATGTAGATTTAAAGTTAATGGCCGCGGAATCTGTAAGAGGCCATTTACTCATAATGTCCTGACACTGGTCGAAGTAAGTATGGGCCTTTTTGGCCCAATGATCTGCTTTTCTTGGGTTTTCGGCCCAGGCTATATTAAAAGATGATATTTTGTAATCTATAATCTCTTCCAAAGCTTCATTTGACTCCCTCAACTGTTTCTGATATTTCTCAGTTTCTTTTTGATTTGAGCAGCTTGTAAAGAATAATGTAAGGGCTGAAAGCAGAATCAGGTAACGCATAGTTTGGGTTTTGAAATGAAACGACCAAAATAGGTTTTACGGTATACCGAACCACCCCACCCAGGCTTTTGGCAAACGAGCATTTGCAGTTGCCCCTCCTTTATCAAGGAGGGGAGATAGGGTGGGGCCTAAAAAGAAAACATAAAATTCAGCGTTTGGTAAACTTGACTTAAACAACTTACCAATGAAAAAGCTGGCCTACCTATTAGTTATTGTTCAAATGTTGTGGGGGTGCGAAAGAGATGGTGGTTTTGGATACCAGGGAGACATAAACCTTGAACCATCAGCCGAGGAAGCAATTTTTAAAAGTTATTCGGACAACAGTCCAGTGCCTAAGACCCAAAGGCAACTCGATCCAACATTAACATCTGATGAAATTCCCAAACCAGATAAAAAACTCATCAAGCAAGGCACAATGGCCATTGAGGTGACGGATTTGAAATCAGCTAAAAGCAAGATTGATGAAATTGTAGTAAACCTTGGTGGATATTATGATAATGAAGTTTATGATGAGCAGTACAACTCCTTAAACTATGAGCTAAAAATCAGGGTTCCTGTAAATCAATTTGAAAAATTAGCCAGCTCACTTGAAGGTGGTTTCGATAAAATTCTGGATAAGAATGTTTCAACCGTTGATGTTACCAGCCGATATGTGGATTTGGAAAGTCGTCTCACTAGTAAGCGGGTTTCTTTAGAGCGCTACAGGGCTATCCTGAAAAGTGCCAAAACCATAAAGGAAATTTTAGAAGTAGAAGAATACATCCGAAAAATAGAGGAGGAGATTGAAAGCACTGTTGCACAAATGAAGCAACTTAGTGGTCGTTCATCTTACAGCACACTCTCCGTTTCATTAACGCAGCCAATTATTATTAAGGAGATTGAGAGGGAAGTGCCGGGCTTTTGGTCAAAGGCGGGAGATTCAATTTCCAATGGGTGGAGTGGTTTGGAAACCTTTGTATTGGTAATCCTTAATCTATGGCCACTGCTTATTTTTATTGCAGTAGCGGTTTTCGTGATTAAATGGTTTAGAGGGAGGTAATGGTTAACTGAAAGTAGGGTCATTTACCAAGGGGTCTTAAAGTAGTATCAATGGTGTCTGTCAGTATGAGGGTTCCAAGCAATGGCATGGTGTCAGTTATATAATTATAAACATTTGCGCCACTCACAATTCCATTAATAAAAGAGCTTGTTGGGTCACCATAAAGTTTAATGGTTGGAGAGTTCGCATTATGTTCCCATTCCGGATATAAACCATAATCCATCCAGCAGATGGAAATGGAACGGCTTATCTCATTAACATAGTTATAAAGGTTCAAAAGCAATGCAGAGGTGCGCATGATGCTGTCATTCCCAAAAACTAAGGAAGAATCCAGTTGAGGTGTGAAACCATATTTGTTGGCCTGTTTAGTTTCTGTTAGCCTCCATATAATTAACGAATCCGGTTGTTTTGAGTCACCATATATTAGGAAATAGGTATTATCGTAATAAAACCTTGCATCGCGGTAATAGGGCTTAGCTATATTCGGGTTTTCAGCAGCAGCTCTAGCTAAAATCGATAATCGCTCATTTAATAGTTCTTTCATTCCATAGTTTACAAGTTGAGCTTGTTTATGTAGTAGGTTAGAGTGGAGGTCGTTTTGCTGCTGGCATGAAAGTAAACTGCACCCCAGAAAAAAGATTAATACATATCTCATAGCACTGTTATTTCAGGTTTACTCGAAGCGAATCTATTCGAGGACTTTTGTACATAGGATCCTTGGTGGTAATTATAATTTCATACTGTTCCTTTTTTTTCTTAGGCAAATAGATCAGTCCAAGCATCCTAACCGGTACGACTTCGGCCAAAGGTTCATCAATGGAAATTTCGTAATCATTATTCTGGAAAGGTGTCATACCTTTCACGAGAACAATGTCGGTGCTATCTAAATGAAATGCGGCAAAGGGACTAAAATCACACCTAATGTTGGCAATGCCGATTTGGCCAGTATCCTTAAATAGTTTAGCGTAATTGGTAAGTACAATATTCTTTTTCATCTCGGGATGCATTTGAACCGTTAATGATGAGTCTGGAATTTGAAATTTAGCATCGTATTCCCACAGGGAGTCTTTATGAACCACATCTTTTAGCCATTGTATTGAAGCATCGTATTTCCTGATATTGTGAAATTTGTTAGGATCATTATCATACAAGTAAATTAGGTGCCTTGCAAGCCTAACATATTCTTTGGAGTCAGGGTATTCGGCAAGGAAGCTTAAGAATCCACTTCTTTTTTCTTCCAGACGGTCATAAATAATCTCATTTGAAATTCGCAGTTGATTTATCATTTGCTCATCCTCAGTGTTGCTACAGCCTGAGAATAGAATAGTGAGAGGTAAAATAATGGTCAGCACAAGGAAGTTCTTCATGACACAGTTTTAAGGTTCCTCCAATTAACGCCAAATACCTCAGTTTCCTTACAACCACAAACTTTAAACTTTAATCATTGAACCTTCAACCTATAACTCAAACGTCACCTCCCACATTCTACCATTCACCGACTTTTCCAATTCCATTTACCGCAATCAAGTTTTACAGGCGTTTGTGTACCCATACTTTTGAGTCATCAATAAAGAAATAACCTAATACCATTATAAAGATGACTACAGAAATGAGAAATAACAGAAGCAGAAAAGGCGTTACCACCGGTATAATAATCCTGGGAATAGGATTGGTTTGGTTACTTCGAAGGATGGGAATTTATTTTCCGGATTGGTTAGTACAATGGTATATGATACCATTTGCCATTGGAGTTGCCATTGGTGTGGGCAGCAAGTTTCAAAACCCAGCATCATGGATTTTGATGGCCGTTGGTGGCTTCTTCTTTATTGAAGATATTTTCGACCTCAGTATCAATCTAAGGAGGTACTTCGGGCCTATAGTTGTAATTGCCATCGGCCTAATAGTGTTGCTTCGCCCACGAAAAAAAAAGTCTTATCACATAAATACGGATCCTGATAAAGGTGGAGCCTTTCGCCAGGAGCGTGGAAGGGATTATGACTACAAGGCTTATTCAGCCGATAGTTCACATAAAATTGACAGTGTATCCATTTTTAATGGACTAAAGAAAAGGGTGCAATCCAAAAACCTGAAAGGCGGTGAGTCGGTAACAGTGTTTGGCGGAACTGAAATAAACTTGCTTGACGCAGATTTTGAAGGCACCATAGAACTGGAATGTGTGGTGGTGTTTGGCGGAATGAAGCTGATGGTGCCACCAAACTGGGAAGTGCGCACCGATGTATCCGGCATTTTAGGCGGAGTAGAAGACAAGAGGTCTTCGGCAGTGCAGGTGGTGCCAGATGACAAAGTATTAGTGCTTACCGGAATTGTGATTTTTGGAGGGCTGGACATTGTAAACTACTAGTGATGGAACTATTTAGTAGCAGGCTTCTTTTTGAAATTGACATTGAAGAAGGGCCACAAAAACAATACAGTGAAGAGTTGTACTTAGTGAAAGCCTCAAATGAGTTTGAGGCTTTCCATAAAAGCCAGGCCAAGGGCATTGCCGAAAGTGAGATTTTTAAAAACAAGTTTGGGCGAAATGTAAAGTGGCGGTTTATTGGGGTGGTGGATCTGGTAAAGCTAAACTCGGAGCTAGGGGTAATTTCGGTAGATTCAAAAACCATTGAGCCCCACTCACCAAAAGAATATCTACAAGGCCTGCGCGATAAGT
>CAXBJE010000156.1:0-7496 GCA_963975525.1 uncultured Owenweeksia sp.
ATCCTAAAAATCCAGAGCCTTACCAACTTCTACTACTATTCTATTTGGAAGAGTTGCACAGCAGAGGAGAAGTATCTTTTATACGATATTGCCCAGGATGGTATTGTAAACACTCGGAACATCAAGGTAATAAGCTCACTCATCAACAAAGGGCTGGTTATTTCCAGGGGAACCTTAACCCTGTTGAACCGTAGCTTCAGGAATTTTATTTTAAGCACCGTAGATCCCTCAGAAGCATTGTCACTAGAAATGCAGGTGAACACATCGGGAACATGGAAGGTGATTAGGGTACCGTTGCTGATGACCATTCTGGCGTTGGCCATATTTCTGTTTTATACGCAGCAAAGCCTGTTTAAAAACATGATGACTGTGGTTGTAGCTATTGCCGGTGCCATACCATTAATTGTAAAAATCCTGGGCTCTTTTAAATCCCAGCCAAAATCTGAATAGCTAAAAGTTTCATACCCGCAAATCCAACTTGATGGTATTATCGTAAATACCACAACGCCAGTCCACTATTGGTTGGCAGTCAAAGTATTCGGATTTGCATCAAAAACTTTCCATAGCAGCAGTACTCTTTTACCTGGTTGTGGCCTTATACCACCCACTGGTAATGGTTACGCATATTGGGATGCACGCGGTGCAAAGTTCTGCACACCAGCAAATACACACTCACCAACATAACGATGATGGCAACCCTGGTTTGAATGATACACTGATACATAGCCACGGAGAACCTGAAAATTATACTCCGGAGGAAAACCTAAAACAATTAATATTTCAGTGCATTGTTCCGGCACTTGTTCAGCACCCTGCAGACTTTAAGTTAGATTCTTCAAAAATATTTAACCGATCTCATAGTTTCTTTGCCTACTATCCAAACAGGCACACCCCTCCCCCCCAAAGTATTGTTGCATAATTAATACTACTGGGGCCGAAGCACGCCTTTGGCCCTTATTTCTTTATTCAACAAAACTTTACAATGAAAAATATCATACTATTATGGATGGTGGCATTTGCTATGCCTGCCATGCTCCTGGCCCATCAGGGCACTATAAAAGGTGGCGTATATAATGCCGCTTCAAACGCACCCCTTGTAGGTGCTAACATAAAAATCATCAGTTCTGAACTTGGTACGTCCACCGATGAATTTGGAACTTTTAAACTGACGAATTTACCCGGTGGTAGCTATACCATTGAAGTAAGTTACCTGGGATTTGAATCTCAGTCACAGTCTGTAATTCTCGAGGAAAACGAAAGTGTTTCTGTAAAGCTGTTTATGGCACCAACACCTATTAACCTTTCGGAGGTCAATATTTCTTCCAACAATCGGGTTAATCTAAGTGTCATAAATGCTCTGGATATTAAACTGAAACCCGTAAACAACTCCCAAGACGTATTAAGGAATATCCCCGGTCTTTTTATAGCCCAACACGCTGGCGGTGGTAAGGCTGAGCAAATTTTCCTTAGAGGGTTTGATATAGATCACGGTACCGATATAAACCTTTCGGCTGATGGAATGCCTGTAAATATGGTATCTCACGCCCACGGACAGGGGTATTCAGACCTACACTTTATTATTCCCGAAACCATTGAAAGGGTAAATTTTGAGAAGGGTCCATATTATGCCCAAAAGGGAGATTTTACCACAGCAGGGTATGCCGAGTTTAAAACCATGGAGTTTTTAGAAAGAAACATGGTAAAGATTGAAGCCGGAGACTTTAATACCTACCGCACAGTTGGTATGTTTAAGCTTTATGACAACAACAGACAACAAGCCTACATAGCTTCAGAAATTAACCTTACTGATGGTTATTTTGAAAGCCCTCAAAACTTCCATCGTATTAACCTACTCGGTAAATACACAGGTTTTGTAAATGAAAATAACAAGCTCTCAGTTCAGGCCTCCATACTAAACAGCCGCTGGGATGCCAGTGGTCAAATTCCGCTAAGAGCGGTGGAAGCTGGCGATATTGGCCGATTTGGGGCCATTGATGATACTGAAGGCGGACAAACGCAGCGGATAAACCTTAGTGTAAAATCTGATAAACGAATTAATGACCGTGACTTTATCAGCAACCAGATTTACTTTATAAACTACAACTTTGAGCTGTATTCCAATTTCACATTCTTTTTAGAAGATTCCATTAACGGTGACCAGATTCGCCAAAAAGAAAGCCGTAATATTTATGGCTACAATGGCAGTTATAACTTTCAGCGAAAGCTGGGAAATATGCCATTAAACTCTGAAGTGGGTATGCAACTCAGGTTTGATCAAGTAGATGATGTGGAACTATCACATACCCGAAACCGTTCGGAAACCCTGGAAAGACTGGCACTCGGTGATATTCAACAATTAAATGCCGGATTTTATATCAATGAAAACCTGCTCATCTCCAAAAAACTTAGACTGAACCTGGGTGCTCGTTTTGACTACTTCGATTTTCAATATCAAAACCAGTTAGAGGCTAACTACAATCTGCAAAGTGAATCCAAGGGCATAGTGAGCCCAAAAGCGGGTCTGTTTTACCAGCTCACCAAAAATGTAGAAGTATTTGCCAAGGCAGGTACCGGGTTTCATTCTAATGATGCCCGCGTTGTTGTTGCGCAAGGTGGAAATCAAATATTGCCGCGTGCCTATGGTGGTGATGTTGGAACTGAGCTAAAACTTGGAAAGAAAGTGGTGTTACAGTCTGCAGTTTGGATTTTAGACCTGGAGCAAGAGTTTGTGTACGTAGGCGATGCTGGTATAGTGGAGCCCAGCGGCTATACCCGGAGAGTAGGAATTGATGCCTCTGTTAGAGCACAGCTTCTGCCCTGGCTTTATGCCGATGCTGATGTAAATAATACCAAACCTCGTAGCCTTGATGCTGAGGATGGTGAAGATTACATCCCTCTGGCCCCAACGTTTACTACCATTGGAGGGCTTTCCTATCGCTTTAAAAATGGAATTAATGGCAGTTTACGTTATCGCTATCTGGGTGATAGAGCTGCAAACGAGGATAACAGCGTAATAGCCCAGGGGTACTTTTTAATGGATGCCCAGCTAAACTATACCACCAAAACATTTGAAATTGGCATAGGCGTACAGAACATATTAAATGAAGAATGGCGTGAGGCACAGTTTGATACCGAAAGCAGATTGGCAGGCGAACTGGCTCCGGTAAGTGAAATACACTTTACTCCGGGTGCACCAAGGTTTGTAAAGGCACATTTCAGCTATTTCTTTTAATCTACTCATGTAGGTACCCCTTGTACCTCAGGGGCTGTTCCGGTCTATTCTTTTAAATACCTTTTTGAGGATATCGTAGCAGCCCTTTTTTGTGAAAAAAATTATGATGCACCCAAATTGACTAAAACGAATTGACAGTAAATTTGCCCCGACTTCTTGAAAACTTTTAATGAACACAACAGAGGATAAACTCATAGAATACTACTTCCAGCGGAAGATTAATGGTATGCAAGAATCCGAGATTCAGAAGAGTCTTGGGGAGCAGTTTATGGAGGATGGAGAACGTGAGCTTATTTTCAAGCAGGTTCAGTTTAAGGAAATGGTGTACCAAAAAATGCTGGCCCGCAAGCGTCAGGCAAAAAGCACGATGTTGGTAGGTTTAGGCCTCATTCTGGCCGGTTTTATTGTATTCCTTATTACACTTATCAATCGCCCATTCCCCTACTATACCCACATTCTGTATAGTTTTATAGTACTTGGTTTTGCCATTTTCCTTGGCGGGATGGTTATTTCGAGGCGGTAGAATTTTTAGCCTTCAGAATACCAGAATACACCAATACAGGAGCAATACTCCCCTCCATATATTTCCATTGGTTATTTTTTACCGCAAGGGTCGCTAAGATTTTCGCAACGCTCACAAAGGCCGTCAAGCAATAGTTTTTTATTGATTCTAAAATACCCTGGCGTCCTTTGCGTATCTATTGCGTGCGTTGCGGTTCTTTCAACGTTGTTCAACTTATTTCAACCGAACCTATAAACTAGAATCATTTTAAATAAGAAACTTTCCCCACCCATTTTTCCTGAAGTACATTTGCCCCATGCTGGCACAGGTACTGGAAATATTTAAGCTCAACTTTAAGTTGGAATGGCGCAGAAGGCAAAGTTTTTTGGCCGTTGTGCTTTATGTCATCACTACCACCTACCTCAGTTACCTTGTATTTAATGGTGATGTTTCAGTTGAAAGCTGGAATGCCCTGTATTGGATTATCTTGATTTTTGCCTCATTACAAGCCGCTTTTAGGAGTTTTCAAAACGAAGCTGACCGCAGGTTTCTCCTCTATTTTGGGATGGTTAAACCGCAGGTGTTAATCCTCGGCAAAATACTCTACAACTTCTTTTACATGTTCGCTATTGGCCTGGTGGGGCTGCTCTTCTTTTCCTTCTTTTTAGGAAACATCATAACCGACCCATTGGCCTTTTTAGTTTTACTGCTACTGGCTTCCGCAGGATTTTCAGCAATACTCACATTTGTTTCAGGTATTTCAGCGAAAGCGGGAGACAACCCTGCCCTGCCAGCATTGGGCATTTAGCCAATAACAGTAAAAACAGAGATTTAAAGGCAAAGGAATTGGCTATATCCGGCTTTTTTATGGCAACGCTGGGTTTAATAACCGGAACGTTGTGGGCAAGATTTACCTGGGGAGCCTTTTGGGTGAACGACCCTAAACTTAACGGTACTGCGGTAACTATGCTTATTTACCTCGCCTATTTTGTTTTAAGAGGTTCGGTGGAAGACCCAATGAAAAGAGGCCGCCTTTCGGCTGTTTACAACGTCTTTGCCTTTGTAATGATGATTGTATTTATTGGGATTTTACCTAGAATGACAGACAGCCTTCATCCCGGTAACGGTGGTAACCCAGGGTTTGGAGGTTATGATCTAAATAGTGGCATGCGCATGGTGTTTTATCCTGCAGTAATTGGCTGGACATTAATTGCCGTTTGGATTACAAATATCCGAGTACGTTATCAAAAATTGATTTGGAAAAAGAATGCATAAAATGATGAAATATTGGTTAGGTTTTTGCTTGGCAATTATAGGTATATCCCTACAGGCTCAAAGCCAGATGCCAGAGGTGGAAATGGCTGATGCCCTTCGTGAAAACGGAAAGATTTATGTGGTGGTGGTCATACTATCCATCATTTTTATTGGGATAATTGGTTACCTCATTACAATTGACCGCAAGTTGAACAAACTGGAAAAAGGAGAGAAATGAAAAGATCGCACATTGCCATCATAGTTGTTATTGCTGTTGCAATCGGTGCCATTATGGTTACCATTAATGATGCTTCCACTTACGTGGGATTTGCTAAGGCCGATGCTGTACCAGGCACCAAATACACGGTTATCGGTTACCTGGATAAAGATGCACCCATGGATTATGATGCCCGCGCCCAAACCTTTGCTTTTACTGCTATTGACAAGGAAGGACTCCGGAAAAAGGTGATTTACAATCAACCAAAGCCTCAGGATTTTGAGCGAAGCGAGGAAATAACCATGAAGGGCTATGCCACTGATGACGCGTTTGTTGCTGAGGAAATACTGATGAAGTGCCCAAGCAAGTACAACGAGCAAAATGAAATGGCCGGGTACGAAACGTACTAACACAACCTTTTGAATTTGAGCGGCAATTAATGTCGCAATCATAACGCTGGCAAAAACGGTTCAGCAATCACTAAGTTTTTTTGATGGAATACATAGGAGAACACCTTTTACCCGGACAGTTGGGCCGCTTTTTTGTTAGTCTGGCTTTTGCATCTGCCATAGTTGCTGCTGCGGCCTACTTCCTTTTTATCAGGAATAATGATGTAGCCTACAAAAAACTCGCCCGTGCCAGCTTCCTCACGCATACGGCTAGCGTGTTTGGTATTGTTATCACTTTGCTGTTTCTTCTGTTAAGCCATTATTATGAATACGACTATGTGTGGAAACATACCTCGTCTGAAATGCCCGTGCAGTATGTGTTTAGCGCCTTTTGGGAAGGTCAGGAAGGTAGTTTTATTCTATGGCTGTTCTGGCATGTAGTGTTGGGATGTATACTGATGTTTACTGCCAAAAAATGGGAAGCTCCCTCTATGATTGTATTTGCCCTGGTTCAGGCTTTTTTGGTAAGTATGATTATGGGTATTTATCCATTAGGCTTAAAAATTGGGAGCAGCCCCTTTGTGCTGATGCGAAACACGGCCGACAACTTTGGATTGCCATGGACCGAAATGGCAGAATACCTTGAGCGCATTCCAGCCTTTATGGATGGAACTGGGCTTAATCCATTACTCCAGAACTACTGGATGACCATTCATCCTCCTACCCTTTTCCTGGGTTTTGCATCTACCCTCGTGCCATTTGCATTTGCCATAGCTGCCCTGTTTAATAAAGATTTTAAAGGTTGGATAAAACCAGCTTTGCCCTGGGCCTTCTTTAGTGTAATGATTTTAGGTGTTGGAATATTGATGGGTGGCGCCTGGGCGTATGAAGCGCTAAGTTTTGGAGGCTTTTGGGCTTGGGATCCAGTTGAAAATTCTTCTTTGGTTCCCTGGATAGTAATGGTAGGAGCCGCTCACCTTTTGCTAATCGTTAGAAATAAAAATACCGGTCTTACCAGTGCCTTTTTTCTGAGCATTCTTTCCTTTCTGCTCATACTATACTCCACATTCCTTACGCGCAGTGGGGTTTTGGGAGATTCATCAGTACACGCCTTTGTAGATTTAGGCTTAAGCGGGCAGTTACTTATCTACCTGCTGTTTTTTGTAATCATTGCTCTAGGCGTATTTATTTATAGATATAAGAGCATCCCCAAAAACAAAAAGGACGACAACCTGAGTTCTCGCGAGTTTTGGATGTTTATTGGAAGTTTGGTTTTACTGATTTCTGCCTTCCAAATTATTTTCAGCACCTCTATTCCCGTAATAAACCAGTTGATAGGCCCAGAAGGTTTGATTCCTATTATGAAGGATAAAATGGCTCCACCGTTGGATGCCATTAAACACTACAACAGCTTTCAGGTACCGTTTGCCATTATTATCACCTTGCTTATTGGCATTGGGCAATACTTCAACTACGGAAAAACCACCTCCAAAGGCTTTTGGAAAAACATTATGGTTTCCCTAATAGCGGCATTGCTACTTACAGCATTATTGGCGCAACTATTCGCTTTCTGGACACAGCCCCTATACCTCATATTGTTATTCCTCGGGGTATTTGCCACGGTTAGCAACCTATATTTCTGGTTAGGAATAAAGAAGGGTAAAATTGGCGTTGCTGGTTCAAGCATTGCACACGTTGGCTTTGCGCTGATAATTGTGGGTTCACTTATCTCTAATGCCAAGAAAACGGTAATCACCAATAGCGATATTTTCCTTTCCAAAGACCTTCCTCAAAATGAAAACCTATTGATGGAAATTGAGGACACGGCCAAAATTGGTGGCTATATGGCTATTTGGGATGAACGAACAGAAGAAGACAACAAGGATTATTATAATGTAAGCT